>NZ_JBAFSM010000009.1:0-126963 GCF_036688125.1 Pannus brasiliensis CCIBt3594
GAATGATTCGGGCAGGGCAGTCAGTTGATTACCTTTTAAATCAAGCGAGGTTAAATTGGAGAGAGAGCCGAATGATTCGGGCAGGGCAGTCAGTTGATTACCTTTTAAATCAAGCGAGGTTAAACGGTCAAGAGAGCCGATCGATCTGGGTAGGGTGGTCAGTCGATTTCCACTTAAATAAAGTAAGGTTAAATTAGAGAGAGAGCCAAGCGATTCGGGTAGGCTGGTTAGTCGATTAAATCTTAAATCAAGCGAGATTAAACAAGATAGATGGCCGAGTGATTCGGGTAGGGTATTTAGTCGATTAAATTTTAAATTAAGCGAGGTTAAATGGGAGAGAGAGCCGAACGACTCGGGCAGGATAGTCAGATCATTACCGACTAAGCTGAGTTCGGTTAAATGGGAGAGAGAACCGAGCGATTCGGGCAGGGCGGTCAGTAGATTACCGCTTAAATCAAGCGAGGTTAAATGGGAGAGAGAGCCAAGCGATTCGGGCAGGACAGTCAGTTGATTACCTCTTAAATCAAGCTCTCTCAACCATGTAAATTTTAAAACTTCTGGAAAAATTTCTATTAAGTCCTGTTCAACCCCTCCCCAACTCAAATCTAATGCGGGAAGCTGTTTTTTCCTACACTCGTCGATCGCCTCACGAAAATGCGCCGGTATCTTCGCCATATCTCACCGTGACTCTCGCCACTTCCTTGATAACACATTCTCCCGCCCGTTGACATATCCGAAAACCGATCGCTCTCCAGATTTCCTATCCCTTTCTGCGGTAGATACGCGAACGGGCCGATCGAAATCAGACCGGCCCGAATTCACTCCGGAATTATCCGGAAAAAACCCTATTTTTTTCCTCTCTCCGGCGCGGCGGTACGGACGAAAGTTAACATACCGAGACCGTCCGGAACCCGATAAACCAGTTGTAATTCTCCCGCGCCGTTGATCGCGTACTCTCGAACCCCTTTTAACGCGGTGAGAAACGCTTGTTCCTGCTTCATGCGCGGTTCGGGACAGGCCATCATCGTCGTGGCGATCTCCGGTTTCACGCTAAAACTGTCTTCTTTCGTCTGATAACGGGCGATATAGCGATTGCAACCCGCGGAACCGCCTAGATTCGTTCCCTTGAAAGAAGCGGTAATTTCCGTCCCTTCCACCAGATTTCTACCCGTCCAGCCGCTCAACTTCCAATTCGTTCCGTCTAGGGTTCGGGGCGTTTCGTTCATCGGGGATGTGTTTTGGGCGATCGACCCTCCCGCCATCATCGCGCCACCGACGGCGACGATCGCTAAAATTCCCGTGATTTTCTGTCTCATACTGTCATTTTTCTCAATACACTCCCTCTATTCTAAACCGAGCGGGAGCGATCGGGGGAAATTCACCGACCTACCGTTTCGCCAACTCCAATAAAGTACACTCCCACACCAAGCGCGGCTGGACGTAGGACAACAGATACCGCCGCGCTCTCTCTAGAATCTCCACGGTCGATCGATCCTGCCGTTTCTGCCAGTCCTCGTATTGCAGGAAGTTTATATACCATAATTGTGCTTCCGTGTCAAGAGCGGCGGCGATCGATTTCGCCAGTTCGATCGCTTTAGAAAGTCGTTGCGAGATAAAGCGATCGAGCGATCGCGGCAGATCTTCCGGGAGACCTTCCAGAATTTCCAGACCGGCGATCGCTTCCCCCGCGCTTCCCTGAGCGAGTCCCAACAACGCCGGATACTCTAACACCCGTTCCCGCCCGTTTTCCCGCAAAATCCGTTCTAAATCGCTTTCCGAGAGTCGGGAAAAAGGAATCCGCTGGGAACGGGAAACGAGCGTCGGTAACAGCGCCTCGGTACTCGGCGCGATTAAAATTAACGTCGCTCTACCGGGTTCTTCCAACGTTTTTAACAGCGCGTTGGCGGCCGCTTCCGTCATCGTGTGCGCGTCCTCGATCACCACCACGGAACGGGAGGACTCTAGCGGGGGACGGCTTAAAAAACGGGTGATATCGCGTACCTGTTCGATGCGGATCTGCGGGGCGGTTTTCCGTTTCAGTCCGCTTTCTTTCGCTTCCGCGGCGGTATATAAACGCCCTTGATGCTGGTAGGTTGGCTCTACGCGGAGGAAATCGGGGTGATTCGACACGAGAAAGCGTTTTCGGCTTGATTCCCGCCGATCTGCCTCTAAACCGATACAGAGTAAATCCTGACAGAAACATTTCGCGGTGAGAACGCGCCCGATTCCGGCGGCCCCGGCGAAAATGTAAGCGGGCGCGATATAATCTCGATCGATCGCTCTTCGCAAGAGTTCGATCGCCTTTTCCTGACCGATAATTCTCGACCACTCTAGTCCCGCCATTCTGTCATGTCCCGATACTCCTGTTCTTATCTTGTCAAAAATTCTCCCGCCCGGCTCGAACTCCTGTACGATGACCTACTCAACCTGAGCGTTTTTGAAGTGATGCACCGTAGGAGCGATCGCTTCGTCCTCGTGGAAATGCCCGGCAAAGTCTCGTTCTCGCAGTTGGTGACGATCGAACTCTTTAACAAGATCGTTTCCCCCTCGGAAATCCAGATCGAATTACTGGTGAAAAACAACGAACTTCCCCTGCGCGTGAATAATCGTTGCCGTCAATGTTTCGATGCCATCCATCAAATTATCACCGAACATTATCGCGGCATCTGTCTGACGAAAATTTCCGCCTGATCTCATTCCTCGTCGATCATCATGGCGGGATCGATGAGGGTAATATCGAAAGGATCGTTCTCGGGAGACGGGGAAAAAGTATCCCCTTGTCGGTATTGATAGAGCGCCGAGACTCGCGGGCCGAAAACGATCTCGTCACCGTCTACTAGATCGTGGCTGTAGCATTTTTTGCCGTTGATCAGGAGTCCGTTGGCGCTCGATCGACCGTTTCCATCGCCATCGACGATCCGGTACGAGAACTCCCCTTCCCCCCTCTCCTGACGCAGAAGCGTGGCGTGATGGCGGGAAACGAATTGGGAATGCAGACAGATATCGCGGTCGATCACCCGTCCGATCGAGTAGGATTTCGCCGTCAGGACGAACCGGTTTTTACCCTCGCTATCCTCGACGAGCAAAAAATGTTCTGGTTGAGTTTTCACCGATTTATCGTGAAATCAATTGATCGATTACTTTCGAGCTTGTCCGGTACGCGGGAAGTGGCGACGCAATAGAAGCGAGTTCGTCACCACTAAAATGGAACTGGAGGCCATCAACGCCGCCGATAGCGCGGGGCCCAAAGCGAGTCCGAACCCCGGCAGGAGTACCCCGGCCGCGAGGGGAATCGCGAATGTATTATAACCCAAAGCCCAGAAAAGATTCTGACGGATTTTTCGGAAGGTAGCCAGACTCAAACGCAGGGATTCCACCACGTCCGGGAGTCGATCGCGCGTCAGGACGATCCCCGCGGTCTCGATCGCCACGTCGGTTCCCCCACCCAGCGCGATGCCGATATTGGCCCGCGCGAGCGCCGGCGCGTCGTTAATTCCATCCCCGACCATCGCCACGATTTTTCCCTCTTTGTCCTGCAAATCGCCGATAATCTTCGCTTTTTCCTCCGGGCATACCCCGGCGCGATAGTGTTCGATTCCCGATTGACGGGCGATCGCTCCCACCACTTCCGGCCGGTCGCCGCTGAGTAAAAGAACTTCCAGACCGAGATCCCGTAAGGCCCGCACCGTTTCCCGCGCGTCGGTTCGGAGTCGATCCTGAAAGGCGATCGCCCCCGCGAGTTCCTCCCCCCGCGCCAGATAGACGATCGTTTTTCCCCCTTTTACAAGGGGTTGTAGCGATTCCATCGCCTTTTGAGCGATTTCGACCCCGTTTTTACTTAACCAGTCCTCGTTGCCCAATAACACCCGTTCCCCGTTCACCCGCGCGGAAACGCCCAATCCGGGGACGGTTTGAAAATCCTCTCCCGCGAACTCGGGAACCGGCACGATCGAGGCGATCGCTCGCGCCAGGGGATGGTTCGTACCGCTTTCTACCGTGGCCGCCAGTTGCAGGATCTCGTCGGGGGAAAGGGAGGAAAAGGACAGTCGATCGGTGATTTCCGGGTGTCCCACCGTCAGCGTTCCCGTCTTGTCGAAGGCGATCGTGTTCAGTCGGTGCGCGATTTCCAGCACATCCCCCCCCTTAATGAGAATGCCCCGTTCCGCGCCTAAACTCGTCCCCACGAGAATCGCCGTCGGGGTCGCCAATCCGAGCGCGCAGGGACAAGCGACCACGAGAACGGAAATCGCCAGTTTTAGCCCCAGTAAGAGGGGGGAAGAATGCACCATCATCCCCTCGTGATGGACCGTTTGCAGTAACACCCACGGGAAAAGGTTCGCGCCTACCGTGTACCAGAAGAGAAAGACCGCGGCGGCGATCGTCAGTACCCCGTAGGCGAAATACCCGGCCACCGTATCGGCTAACTTCTGGACGGGGGCCTTCCGGATTTGGGCGGACTCGACGGAGGCGATAATTTTAGCGAGGGTGGTATTCTGTCCGACTCGGGTGGCGCGGACGGCGATCGCTCCCGATAGGTTAATCGTCCCCGCGATCACCTTGTCCCCGGTTTCTTTCACCACCGGTAACGATTCGCCGGTGAGTAGGGATTCATCGATCGAGGTCTGTCCGTCGATAATCTCGCCGTCGATGGGAACTCTCTCGCCGGGAAGGACGCGGGCCATTTCCCCGATCCGTACCTGTTCGACGGGAATCGCGATACCCACCCGATCGCTCGGATCGCCGATCAGGTAAGCGACCGGGGGTTGTAGCGCGACCAATGCCTCTAGATCGGCCTCGGCCCGACTCCGCGCGCGCGCTTCCAAAGTACGACCGAGGAGAATAAACCCTAATAGCATCACCGGTTCATCGAAAAAGCACTCCCAGCCCCAGCGCGGGAAAATTAGGGCGAGACAACTGGCGAGATACGCGCTTCCCGTCCCCAAACCGACGAGAGTATTCATATTCGGCATACCGTGACGTAAACCGCGCCAGCCATCGATAAAAATCTCCCGACCGGGGAAAAGTAGGGCGAGGGTAGCCAGTCCCCAATGGAGTCCGAGACTGTTTAAAACGGGAATCTCTAGCCCGCCGATGTGGTGTAGATGACCGATAAAGGAAAAGATTAGGAGAAAAGCGGCGATATAGAGTTTTTTTACCTGTCGCTCGCGTTCTTTCTGCCGTTCTTCCTCGCGGGCGTTGCGGCTGTCGAGAAGGTTGACCGAATCGCGGGGTTTAGAAGGGAAACCGATCGCCGTCAGTTTCTCGGCCAGTCGATCGGGCGAGACGGTTTCCGGTCGGTACTCGACGACCGCGACCTCGGTGATCAGGTTCACCCGCGCGGACGTTACCCCGTCATTCTGGTGGAGTTGTCGTTCGACCGCGCTCACGCATCCGGCGCATTTCATCCCTTTCACGTCTAGGGTGGCGGTTTTCACTTCTCGATCGGCGACGGTTTGCATACTGGCGATTCTCGATAAATTCTCTCTTTTTTCAGGATAGTCAATCCGGCGAGATCCGGCTTCAAAGGCGATCGATCCCGAAAATCCCGAAAGCTTAAAACCTCGATCGATCATTTTAAAGAAATATCAACAAATATGGGAAATACTCCGTTCGCGTCCCCCGATCGAGGTAAAATCACCGCATCTCTCCCGATTCAATATTGAAGTTTTGTAAACTAAAATAAAGAAAGGAGACAAATGTTAAGGTAGCCCTGTATGGAAGTAACCTTCACCGCGTCCGAATCGGTCGAGATCGTTGTCGAAAAACAGACGATCCCGATCCAGCACTATCTCCGGCAACCCCGTCGCTTAGTACAGGCTATCGTCGATACGAACAGGATGGAACCGTTATCGGAACATCACTTCCGGCTGAAAATGCGTTCCCTGAACTTTTTGGAGATGTACTATTTTCAGCCCACCGTCGTCCTCAATGTTTGGGCGACCTCGGGCGGAACCGTGTTTCTCCATTCCGAGGACTGCGAGATTAAAGGGATCGATTACATTAACGATCGCTTCTCCCTCAACGTCAAAGGAAAACTCGCCCCCACCGAGGAAAACGGCAAAACCTACCTCGTGGGCAAAGCGAATCTAGAGGTGAAAGTCGAGTTACCCCCTCCCCTCTGGTTAACCCCGCGACCGCTCTTAGAAGTCACCGGAAACGGTTTATTAAAGGGAGTTTTGGTTAGAATCAAACAACGTTTGATGACGCGACTCCTCGACGACTACCGGCAGTGGGCGAGTCAGGAATCGAACGGGATCGTCTATCCCGAAACCGCGCTCGATCCCTCGATCGGGTAAAAGGGCGGGAGGCAGGAGAAAACACCCCCAAAGATCTGATTTAATAAGCTATTTTAACGACAGAATTTTGTTACTATAATGTAATTTGTCGTTTTTTCAAAAAATAACTTTCATTTATCCCGATCGAACATGAGTTGGACAAAAGTATTACCCGTAGAATCTCTCGCTCCCGGCACCCGTCAAGTGGTCAAAGTAGGCGATCGATCGATCCTGCTGATCAACCACGAGGGACAATACCACGCGGTCGATAATCGTTGCCCCCATTTAAAACTATCGATGGCCAAGGGCAAAATAACCGAGGACGGGGCGATCGTCTGTCCGTGGCACCGGAGTTCCTTCGATCTCTGTAGCGGTGAGGTCAAAGAATGGATCACCTGGCCGCCGGTGATGAGTAAAGCGATGGGATTAGTCGCGAAAGAGAAAGTTTTACCCGTTTTTCCCACCCGCGTCGAGGATGGCAGTATCTGGGTAGAAGTCGCGTAGGCATATCCGGGAGTCAGGCGGAAGAATCCGAAAAAAATAGCGCGAAAGCCCGAGATATAGGAGAGATGCTCTTCTCCCAGACACACAAAAAGAGGTCTGTTCTAGACCTCTTTTGCCTATCCATCGAGCGGGAACCGTTACAGAAGTCCGGTATTGGTGCCGGGTTTTCCCGTCGCCAATTGAACTTTGATAATTTTGCCGCCCATTTTCATGATGCGTTGTTGCTCGCGGAACCAGTTATCGTAGGGGACGAGCTTGGTAAAATAGGTATTTTGTAATTCCCGTTGCGTACGAATCCGGCTTTGGCTGGGAACGCAAGCGGTGACTTTGAACATCCGCATGGTCTGAAATCTCCTAATGTGGCTTAAAAAAAATCGCTGGGAACGAACCGATCGATACTCTCTATAGCAAAGGTCGGGAGTCAAGAGTCAATACTAGATCGTCAAAACCTATCCTTAATGTAAAGATTCAGCCTTTAAAGAGCTAGCACTCACCCTCGACTTCCCGATCCTCATAGTCGGACAACCCGATTAGATTAAACCGTTGCCTGACGTTCGTTCGTTCTAGCTTAAGCCAGAGCTAATGTAGTCGAAGTAGACACCCATTTCTTTACCGGCATCGGCACCGACGAGGCTGGCGGTAACTTCTTTCATCGCTTGGATCGCTTGCACGGTCGAAGAGATGGGAACGCCTAAAGAGTTGTAGGTTTCTTTGAGTCCGTTGAGAACGCGCTCGTCGAGGATCGAGGGATCTCCGGCTAACATGGCGTAGGTCGCGTAGCGGAGATAGTAGTCGAGGTCACGGATACAAGCGGCGTAACGACGGGTGGTGTACATATTGCCACCGGGACGGGTCACGTCGGAGTACAGCAGGGACTTCGCCACGGCTTCTTTCACGATGCCCGAAGCGTTGGCGCTGATCACGCTGGCGGCACGAACGCGCAGTTCGCCGGTCGAGAAATAGGCTTTCAGTTTGTCGAGAGCCGAACCGTCGAGGTATTTGCCTTGAACGTCGGCGGAGTTGATTACGGAGGTAATTGCGTCTTGCATGGTTGAGCTTCCTTAATGTTGGCTTAAACTTGGAGTTTTACGAGAGGTGAGCGTAGAAAAATTCTACGACAGGGCGCCGATCACGTAATCGAAGTAAGCGCTGGCTTCAGAGGCATCATCGGCGGACAATAGCCCGGTCGCGACCGCTTTCATCTCGCGAACGCTTTCGCCAACCGCACCGATATCGGTTCCGAGGGATTTGTACATTTCACGAACACCGACCAGACCGATCTCTTCGATCGGGGTTACATCGCCGGCAACCACCCCGTAGGTGATCAGACGGAGGTAGTAATCCATGTCGCGGAGGCAGGTAGCGGTCATTTCGTTGCCGTAAGCGTTACCACCGGGGGAAACGATGTCGGGGCGTTTTTGGAACAGACGATCGCCGGCTTGTTTGACGATGCTTTCGCGGGCGCCGGTCAGGGTTTCAGCGATGCGTAGACGGGCGGCTCCGCCGGTAACGAAAGCTTTGATTCTGTCGAGTTCGCCGGGGCTGAGGTAGCGGGCTTCAGCATCCGCGTTCACGATCGATTTCGTGACGATACTCATTGATGGATTCCTCCCAACTTACATGAGATTAAAAACTTGATCTGACATTCTATACCATTGTTGGTCACTAGAGCGAGTCTTTCGGAAAAGTTACCGTTAATCGGGCAGATCAACGCGCTTTGTCCCGTTTCTGTTACCAGAAGTCCAAGACTTGCCTAGCCTAGCGACCTAACGCAACTATTTTCCGGCATCTCGTTACCTTCTCCCCCGGTTTGTAATACTTCTTAATATTGGGATTCATTTTCGGGTGTCGGGTGTGGGGGAGATGGGGTGTAGGGTGTAGGGGGTCGGGTGTCGGGTGATGGGGGAGTGGGAAATCAATAGATAATTTCGGGACAAAATCGAGAGTTTTGAGAAAGTTATTCCCTACCCCTTACCCCCTTCCCTCCCGCCTCCTGATAGCTACAGGGTAAATCGCGCGATCGCCGGGTAGTGATCGGACGGGAGCAGGTTCAACCATCGCGAGGTATCCACTTTCGCTTGGTCTAATTTCACCCGACTATCGTGATAGATGGTGTCGATCGCTAGATAGGGTCGATCGTTGTAATTGTTAAAGCTCATTTGTTCTTCCGAGCTTAACCCCGATAACGCGTCCTCTAAACGGTAGCCATTGGGAAACGGTTCGAGAAATACCCGCCTCGGAAATCGATCCCGATCGCAGTTAAAATCGCCGGTGAGAAATAAGTAAGAATCGGTCAAATCTAGTTGACAAAAGTAATTATAAATGCACTTCGCCCCTAGATCTTTGGCGAGGTCACTATAGTGTTCTAGGTGAGTGTTAAAAAAGAGAAGATTCTGACCCTCTACCGTCCGGAATCTAGCTCCCGTGACCATTCGCGGGTAGGGATTTCCCCAGGATTCGGTGATACTGCCGACGATTTCCGGGGTTTCCGATAACCAGAATTCAAAAGTTTCTAGACATTGTAAGCGATCGGGTTTATAGAGGATGGCGCAGTGTTCATCGAGTCCGGTTCCCCGTCGATCGCTCCCGATACTCTGATACTCCGGTAAACGACGGTGGAGATCGAGTAATTGATTGGCGCGGGCTTCCTGGGTGCCGATAATATCGGGGGAATAGCGCGAGAATAGCGCCACCACCGCGTCCCGTCTAACGCGCCAGTTCCGATCGCCGGGGTCGGGTTTATCGTAGCGGATATTGAAGGAAAATACGGTTAGTTTCATGACGTTGACTTTCCTTCGATCGTCCAAAAGGGAAAGGTCTGACTAGGATTGATGATAACCCCTCGCAGGCCGTTTCGGGCGAAAGCGTACTCTTTCGTCTGCCAGAGGGGAATATAGGGGACTTCCTCGGCGAGAATATCCTGAATTTCCGCGAAAATCGCCGTTCGTTTGGCGGGATCGCTCTCGGTTCGCGATCGATCGATCAATTCGTTCATCTTCTGGCTATAGAAAAACGATCCCTGTCCTCGCGCTCCCCCCTCCTCGCACCCGGTTTTCGGGGAACCTTTCGCGCAATCGAGGAAAGGATAGATATAGTTATCCGCGTCGAGAAAATCGGGGTACCAGTTCGATAACGCGGTGGTATAGAGTCCGCGACCGATATTTTTGAAAAATGCCGCGCCGAGGATGCTATTGGGTTCAAAGCGGATCATTCCCTCTAGATCCCGTTTCGAGAGCGCTTTTAAAACGGCGGCCACTGTGCTGGAGGTGATCGAGCCGGACGAGTGCCAGATTTCCACGGTGGCGGGTTTTTCCGCGCTGTAACCGGCTGTTTTGAGATATTGTTTCGCGCCTTCCACGTCGCGTCTGCCGTAGCGTTTTTCAAAAACCGGACGGGATTCGGCGAAAGTGGTGGGAATCAGGCTAAAGAGCGGGATTCCCTGCCCCTGAAGAATGCGATCGTTCAATAAATCCCGATCGATCAAGGAAGCGATCGCGCGACGGACGGATATATTATTGGTCGGTTCGCTATTGAAATTCAGGGCCATGAAATTAATCGCCGAACCCGAGGATTCGATCGCCTTCCATTTGCCGTTTTCCGCCTCCTCGCGCAGTTTTCGCACTTGAGGGGCGAGCAGGGATTGATAGGCCACATCGATCGCCCCGGTTTGGAACGCGTTGAAGAGATTCGCCGGGTTCGATAGATAGATCTGCACGTCCACGCCTTTATTTTTCGCGGGTTCGCCCCAGTATCGATCGAACGCGTCCAGACGGAAAGCATCGCTCGTCACCTCCGTTAGACGATAGGGCCCGGTGCCGATTAACTCCTCGTTTTTAAATTTCCCCTCGCCGATCTCGTAGGCTTTCGGGGAGACCGCGCAGGCCCCCGGATAGGCTAACAGCGCGGGAAACGCGGCGAAAGGTCGTTTCAGGGCGATCTCGATCTCGTACTCGCCGATCGCTTTCACGGTATCGATCGTATCACCGAGGAGGAAAGAGGGTTCGCCGCCATTTTTCAGGAAACGGTTCAGGGAAAACACCATCGCCTCGGCGTTAAACGGTGTCCCGTCGTGAAAGATCACGCCCTGACGGAGAGGGATGCGATAGGTGAGACCGTCGGGGCTAATTTTCGGGAAATCCTTCGCGAGAAGCGGTTTTAGGGTCGTGGTTCCGGGTTCGTAGGTGTAGAGGGTCTCGCCGACATTGTAGATAATAAATAACCCCGCGAGTTCGTAGCTGTCCGCGGGATCGATCGTCCGGGGTTTGAGAGTGGTTCCGATACTAATTCGATCGCCCCCGCGCGTTTTCGGGGTATCGGGAGTCGTGGCCCGACAGCCGACCACTAGGAGAAGACAAACTAAAAACAGGCTGAAATATCGGTAAAGTCCCCGTAATCGTTCCATAACTCGAAACCATCTCGCGATCCACGCTAATGTAGCATACTTCGAGACGGGTATTTTGTCGGACGATACGGCGGCCTTTCCCGCGAAAAACGAGAAAAATCCGACAATCTTTCCGATCGGGGGAGTCGATGCCGGCGAGGATGGCAGAGATCCCGACATCCTCTAGACGATCCCCCGACTTTCCGTTATCGGTAACGAGCCGATTTATCGATATAGAGCGTTAAAGTCGGTATATTTAGGATTTAGGCGTGTATTTCGCCCAAATTTTCCAGAGGATAGAGCCTAGTCCTAAAATCACCAGTCCGATCGTCGATTCGGGTTCGGGAACGATAACATTGGGAGAACGATAACCCACGCGGAAGGCCGCGTACCCGATATTACTATCGGGCCAGATATTATTATCGTCTTGCTCGTCGAATTCGATTCTCCTGATATTGTTCTCGCTCGATACAATCCCCCAAAAATCTTCCCCGCCCGGCGCACCAGGGTCGAACGCGTTGCCGGGAAGAGGGGAAGAGGCGGGAATCAGACCGGAAGATAGCAGGTTATTCGAGCTATCGTAAGCGTAATACCAGAGGTAACTGTCCGCGTCCAGAGATTGATAGAGGAGTTGCAAGCCGAAAGCGGCAACCGGATCGACAAATTCCACGATCATACTGTCATTTTCCACCGGGTTATTCAACCCCGGACCGAGAACGATCCCGCCCGGTGACAGGACGTTAGAACTGTAAGTCGTGGATAATTTGTATTGAGAGGTATTGACAATCGGAAGGTTGGTATTTTGCGTGACAAACACACCGGAAGGAGTGACGGTATCACTACCCGGAACGACCAGAAGATCGGCTCCCGGTCCGAAGCTGTTCAGACCGCGAAGAAATCGGATACCGGAAATGGTATTCCCGGTGATATCGGTATTCGGGACGATGCTATCGAGATTAACAACAATCGGGGGATTCCCCATCTCCGCGTTAAATCCGGGTAAATCTAGCGGGTAGGTCACGATCGTCGCGCGAGCCTGACTAGCTGTTATTGTACCCAGGAATAAGATCGCGCCCGTCAGCGCGTTTTTGAGGTAGCTTTTGAGTTCCATAGATTTGAATCGATCCCTAGTATTCTTTCTTCAAGGCCATTCGCGATCGAGAATTTCCGCGAGACTTTTTCATCCCCGCGAGCGGCTGTCCTTATAAATCCTTAGATTTGCTGGAAGATAGGGTTTTACGACCAGCTTTCAATCCTCGCCGATCGGAAAAAACGTACTGTTTTCTCCGATGCTTATATCAACGAGTGAGAGAGCGCTCGGCATTAACAATCTAGCCCCTCTCGATCGATTTTTGAAGGTCAAAGAACGCGAGAAGTTAAAATTCAAGAAGAGAAAGAAAAGAGGCTAATCTTGAATTATTTTGCGGATGTTTACTTCTGGTTCCCGTTCTCGATCGATAGAGAGAAATGGCGATCGCTTCTAGCACTAAAGGTGACTAGCTCTTGACCCTTTTTTTTAAGGTTTGATTCGGTCAAGAGGATGTCCGCGGAAAAGTAGAGAGATGTAAGCCCGGTGTTTCCTCCATTCATTTTCGAGAATAAAAATTCGAGGCGGGGATATCTTCTGTAAAATCACGCGATCGCGCTGAAAAGATTTTTTCAAAAATCCAGTGAGAATACGGAGAATAGAGACGAACGCTCGCGGGAGCGCGATCGGGATTTTTTCTCGAAGCCTTTCACGGTAGGAATTCCAGCCATCGAGCGAGCGAGCGATCGGCCTCGATTTTGTTAACGAAAAAGATACAATTCTAGCTATCTTGGCTCCGAGCGAGAAAAACCGATTTATTTCCCGTTAGAGGTTTATTTATAGATTTTACGCGCCGAATTAAGATTTGCAAAAATGCTCTAAATTTCGTAATGAATTGTTGCGGTTTCTGACCCCGCTTTCAGGACGGAAACGAGATTGAACCGACCGCCCTCTCTAGATCTCTCGCGGACTTGAAAAATTGTCGCGCGGTTCATTCGATTCGGAATCGGACGATTTTTCGGCGAGAAACCGGGCTTTTTTCGGGGGATTAGCGCCCCGCCCACCCCCGCGCGAGGCCGTAAAAAACCTCGCTTCGGGTTAACAGGATTTAGGATGACCCGAATGCGAGACCAGGGGTTCGGGCTTATCCCGAACCGAGGTTTTTTAAAGGGGAATTTTTCTCGATTTTCGATTCTCACCCAGGAATCGCGCTTCGAGGTCTTCTGACCGGACTAACTTTTCCCGAGGGGTAGGCGAATTAACTCGTAAGCGCCCCGTCTCACTAAACTTCGATACTCCGGGGGCTGTAAACCCATGCGGGTCAGCCGGAAAGGTTGGGTTAGAATCAGTAGAGAACCGGCGGGCGATCGCTGTTGCCGTTGCTTTTGAATATATTCTGCCGCTTCCTTGTTCAGCTTGATATACGTCACGGGTCGATGGGAGTAAAAAACTACCGTGGGTTTTTTAAACCCGACCATGACGATCTCTTCGCCCGGTTTTTGGTTTTCGACGATCGAGCCGGCCATCTGTCGTAGGGGTAACTGGCGCTGACTATCCATTAAAAATAAGGTCGGGGTCAGGACAAACAGTAAAAACGCCATAAAAGCCAGTAAATTAATGCCGATGACCGGCAACCAATCCCGCCGCGCGAGGAAGAAAGCGATCGCCACGGCCGCGAATAACCAGATAATACCGCCGAGGGTGGGTAAGCCGGACTGTTGCAATAATCGCGGGAAATCCGGCGCGGCGGTATCTTCGCCTAAAAGATTCGGGACGTAAAATAACGCGATCGATACGATGGTTAAAAAAGACAGATTTATCCAGGCACTGACACGGAAAGAGCGGGAATTCTTCCCGCCGGAGAAAATTTCCCCCCACGACAGCGCGACCAGGATTCCCGACGCGGGCATTAACGGTAACACGTAACTGGGGAGTTTGGTGACGGCGATCGAGAAAAAGACGAACACGACCGTGAACCAGAAAAACGCGAACAAACCGAACTGTCGCGAACGGGAGAGCGATCGCCAATCCCGCCGTTTCCAGAATTTCAAACGAGCGATCGCCGCGGGTAAGTACCCCGAATAGGGCGCGAAACCGAGGAAAACGACCAGAAAATAAAAGAACCAGGGCGCGGCGTGACCGTTGACCACCTCGGTAAACCGCTCCACGTTATGGTAGCCGAAAAAGGAATTAATATAGTTCCAACCGTTGCGCCAGATGACGAGAACGTACCAGGGCAAGGATAACCCCGCGATAATGAACGCACCCAAGATCGGGCGCGCCTCGCGAAGAACGGGTTGAAATTCTCCCACATATAGTAAAAACGCGAGGATAACTAATCCCGGTAAAACAATCCCGACCGGGCCTTTCGCCAGGATCGCCAGGGCGATAAATATATACGCGGCGATGTAGAAACGGACTTTCGCCGGGGATTTTTCCGGCCGCGCGTAAGCGAGGAAAAAACAGAGTAGAGAGGGCGCGATCGCCCCGGTTAACAACATATCCGAGACCCCGGTTCGCGCCCAGACGATCACCATCGGGCTAAGGGCGATCGTTGCCGAGGCGATCGCCGCCACCAGCCAATTTCTGGCGGGACGGGAAACGTTATCTAATCGGTCTTCCTCGGTGAGAGACCAGTGTACGGTGTAGAAAGTTAACGCGATCACCAGCGTCGCGGCGATCGCCGACGGTAGACGGACCGCCCACTCGTTCACCCCCAACAGGTGAAAGGCGATCGCCTGCGACCAGTACGTTAGCGCGGGTTTATCGAAGCGCGTCACCCCGTTAAAATAGGGCGTGATCCAGTCCCCGGTCACGAACATCTGACGGGAAGCCTCGGCGAAGAGGGGTTCGGTTTCATCGATCAGGCCGATACCGCCGGAGCGCCAGAAAAACGCCACTCCCGCGACGAGCGCTAACCAGGCGATCGAGAGGAACAGGATCGCCCGCGAACGTTTACCGATCCGGTGGAACCACTCCTCGAAAACCCGATCGAACGTTGCTTTCATAAATCTTGAAAATTGATTTTGAATTGGATATTTGTCCCGTCGATCGGGACGAGCGTTTCGCCCGATCGTCTCGATCGAACGCGCCCGTTTCAAATCCAATGTACCGGAAACGATGACTCGCTCCGGGATTTTCGGTTCCGTTTCCCCCCTCTCCAGGCTACCGATTCGTTTTCCCGTCCGGCATGGTCGCCCCGCGTAGGTTGACCCCGGCGATGTTCGCGCTCATCAACTCCGCGCGCGTCAGGTTGGAGAAACTGAGATCGGCCCCGGCGAGATTGGCCCGGGCGAAGAAAGCGTCCACGAGATCCGCCTCGCGAAAATCCGCGCCCATGAGATTCGCCCGTCGTAAATCGGCGTGATTCATTCTCGCGCCCCGGAAATTGGATTGGCTGAGATTGGCCCGATCGCATTTGATCTGGGTCATTTGCGCTTTTTGGAAATTCGCGCCCATCGCTTCGGTCTCGCTCATCTTGACCCGCACCAGATTGGCCTCCGTCAGATTCGTCCCCACCAGACGCGCCCCCACTAGATTCGCGTCGGTGAGTAGCGCGCCCCGAAGGTTGGCGTTGCTCAGGTCGGCCTTGCGTAAATCCACGTCCCGCAGGTTCGCCTCTTTTAAATTCGCCCCTTGCAGGTTGGCGCGGGCGAGATCCACCCCTTTCATATTCGCCCCCTGTAAATCCGCGCGATACAGGTTGGCCGCCTGGAGGTTCGTGTTATAGCTTTTTTTCTCCTGACGCATATTCGCGCCCCGTAAACAGGCCCCCGTCAGGTTCGCGCCACTGAGATCCGCGCCGCGTAAATCCACCCCGACTAAATTCGCGTCCAGGAGAATGGCGAGGGTGATATCGGTTTCCCGGAGATTCGCCCCCTGTAAGAGACTCCCGTGTAGATTCGCCCCGCGTAAATCGGCCCCGGTCAAATCCGCCTGACTGAGGCTCGCGCCGCTTAAATTCGTGCCGACGAGATTCGCCTGGGATAAATTGGCGCGATTGAGATAGGCGAATAAAAGATCGGCTCCGTGCAAGTCCGCCTCGGTGAGAACGATGCCGATCAGATCGGCCCCGACTAAATTCACTCCGGGTAGCTTCAACCCGCTAAATATAGTTTCTCCGGCGGTATAGCGTTCGATTAATTCGGTAGGTCTCATGGGTTTCGATGAAAGGGTAAACGGGATCTACAAAGAAAGCGAGAAGCTTGAATTCTCTCGGGAGAGAGCCGTCCGGGAAAGGCGATCGCTAGAAAATTCTTTGCAGGGCTTGAATCAGGGTACTCGTGGTCTGCGCGTTAGACTCGCCATCCAACTGGGTTCGAGCGGCTTCCTGGAGTCGCGCCTCGATCTCTTTGAGACTTTTCCCGCTTTGAATTAATTGTTCTAACATTTCTTCTAGGGTGTAATGCCGGAGAGTGACCCAATCTTGCCCGGTTTCTTCCCAGGGATGGAAGAGGATCGAGTAGAGAAGAATTTTCACCCGTAGCGGATTGGTATATTGAAAGATTTCTAAACGGAGTTCAAAGGGATCGTATTCTTTGAGGGGACTATTCGAGACGGGGGAAGCGGGTTCGGCAACATGGAGTTCGGTAATCGAGGGCGAGTCCTCGAAGTCAATGATCGAGGTGCCGAAATCCCCCCCGTGCGGCGATTGAAATCTCTCCTGCCGCGGGATGTCCGGAGAGTCTTTCGCGGGGATGATCTGGGTTTTCATCGCTTTTTCCTGCGGTTTACTCTCGTATGCCTCGTACTCGGAATCGCGAGCGTAGAGCGTCTCGAACTGAAGGATAATAATATCGGCGATCGCCGTGTAAAGGGCTTTTTTATTAATATTTTCGACGATTCTATTTAATGCCTGTTTGAACGCGGTTATCGTGGGATAATTTTGTTGGAGTTCTAAAATCAGATTCTGTACACCGTATTGATCGATCGCTCTCGTGTCGTTCTCCCAGCGATTTTTGCAGGTCGCGAAAAGCAATTTTTTAATGCGGGAATTTTCCGGGTGATTCGCTAGGTGATCGCTCGCTTTTTCTAGGGAAGAATCGACCGAATACTTGATTTCTTGCCGGGGCGCTCTCTCTTCGGTCTCCACGGGAACGGAAAAAAGTTGAGTATCGTAGGCGGAAGAAATATTATTATATAATTTACTAACCTGCTCGATGATGATCGTCGCGACTCCCGCGTAAACCTTGGGGCGATTGAGGGTTTTCACGAGCTTGTACACCGAGAAAGTTAACTGTTCGTTGCTCGGTTTCGCTTGTACTAGCTCGTTTAATAACTCATCTAGAGGGATACTATTTAAGATATTCGGGTCGTTTTCCCAATACTTTTTACAGATACAAAAAATTAGCTTTTTGATCCGTAAAGCTTCTTCATGACTATCGAGATAGCGAACCACGTCCTGAAAAACGTCAATAGATGATTGCATGGTATCCTCTAATCCGAGAAAGTAGCCCTTGACCTTCACTGGCGGTTGATGGGAAGGATAGGGAGCGGGCCTATCCCCTATCAGAGTACCCATCCAGTTCCGTAAAATTAGCAAAAAGGGAAATTTTCGGCAAGCCGACCCTCGCCGGGAAAGGTTTTACTGTCGAGTTCGATAGCGAGAATCGGAGTAAAGTCTTTAGGTTGTGGCGATCGATTCCCCGGAGCGTTACAGTGATCTCTGGGAAACTATCGATCGCCCTAGGAGCCGTTACCTCGTGTTAGAACTCTATCAATTTGAATTATCGCAGTACAGCGAGAAAGTGCGTTTGATCCTCGATTATAAGGGACTTCTCTACCGGAAGATCGAGGTGGTACCGGGGGTCGGTCAACTGGAGTTATTCCGACTTTCCGGACAGCGCCAGGTTCCCGTCCTCAAAGACGGTCAGACCTACATCGCGGACTCGACCGAGATCGCTTTTTACCTCGATCGGGTTTACCCCGAAAAACCGATTCTCCCCACCGATCCCGTCGAGCGCGGCCAGTGTTTGTTGATCGAGGAATGGGCCGACGAATCGATCGGTCTCAAAGGTAGAACCGCTTTTCTCGGCGCGTTCGCCCAAAATCAGAATTTTCGTACCGCTTTCCTCCCCAGGGAAACCCCCGACTTCGTGCGGCTGTTACTCGGTTCCGTTCCCGCCGAACTGATCGATATTTTGGGAACGGGGGTAGGTCTGGGTAAAGACGCGATCAATAGCGCGAAAAAAGGGCTACACCAGGATTTAGAAGCCCTGAGCCTCATTTTAAGCTCCCGTCCCTATCTGGTGGGCGATCGACCCACCCTCGCCGATCTAGCCGTGGCCGGTTTGAGCGTCCTGCTGAAATTCCCCGACGCGCCCTATCTCAATCTCCCCCGCGAACTCCAGGGCAAAGGAATCCCCGGTCTCGCCGATAACAGCGCCTACGATGTGTTTTTCGATTGGCGAGATAGTCTTTACTCCGAATACCGTCAACTCTCGACCTCTTCCCCCCCTCCCCCGTCCGGCGACTCCCCCACCTCGATCGAGATCGAGTGAGCGGGAGTCAGGAGTCAGGAGTCAGGAGTCAGGAGGCAGGAGGCAGGAGGCAGGAGGGAAGAAAGTGGGGAGTAGGAAGTAGAGGAGTAAATTTCTCGAAACTTTCCATTTTTTCCCGAAACTAGATTTTCTCTATCTTGATTTCCCACACCCCACTCCCCTCATCCCCCCCATCCCCCCCATCTTCCCACTATGTCCGCTTACGAAGATATTTACCGCGTTACCCGCCGGATTCCGAGGGGGAAAGTCGCCACCTACGGACAGATCGCCTATTTAAGCGGTCGGGAGCGTCAGGCGAGATTAGTCGGGTACGCTTTACATCGGGTCGATCTGGCGGGGGAGGAGGTTCCCTGGCAGAGAGTGGTCAACGCGAGGGGGGAGATCTCCTATTCCCCCTTTCGACGGGGTAGCGATTATCTGCAACGCGCTTTATTAGAAGAGGAGGGGATCGTTTTTGACGGAGCGGGAAAGATCGATCTCCGAAAATATCAATGGCAAGCTGAAGAATATACACGAGAGGATATCCGATCATGTTTTTAGTTACCGGCGCGACGGGATCGCTCGGACGGCGTATCGTCCGATTGTTACGGCAGGAAAATAGCGCGGTTCGGGCGTTCGTCCGTCTTTTTTCCAATTATCGAGAGTTAGAAGAATCGGGAGCGGAGATTTTCATCGGCGATCTCACCGACGATCGAGATATCGCGAAAGCCGTCCGCGGGGTGGACTATATTATTAGCGCCCACGGTTCGGGTAACGATACGGTCGCCCTCGATTACCGGGCGAATATCGAGTTGATCGATCGGGCGAAAGAAAACGGGGTCAAGCATTTTGTCTACCTTTCCGTTCTCGGGGTCGATCGATACAATGAAGACGCGCCGGTGTTTAAAGCGAAACGGGAAGTCGAGAAATACCTGATCGCCAGCGGTTTACCCCACACGATCCTCCGTCCTTCCGGGTTTTCCAATAATTTACTGCCCCTCGCGGAACGGTTTCGCGAGACGGGAATCTATCTGCTCGTCGGGGAGGAAAGTCATCGTTCCTCGATCGTCAGTACCGACGACCTCGCCCGGATCGCGGCCGAATCGGTGCGGGTGGAGAAAGCGCGGGATCAGATTCTGGCGATCGGCGGGCCGGACATTTTGACTAGGGGCGACATCCCGCGTATTTTCGGGAAAATTTTCCAGAAAGAGCCGATTATTATCAATCCGCCCCTGTTCGTGTTCGACGGACTCCGGACGGGAATCGGGCTATTAAATCCCAAGCTACAGCGATCGCTGGGAACCCTGCGAACTTTGTTGGCGAACGAGTTTTTCGTCACGCGGGAGGAGGTGACGGCGATCGAATCGATCTATCATTTCCAACTCGAATCGGTGGAGAGTTTTTTACGTCGTTATCTAGCTTAATGCTCGTGCGAACAGGGGGGAACGGGATCGTATCCCCCCGGATGGAAGGGATTACAGCGTAAGATCCGTTTCGTCGCCATCCATCCGCCGCGGACTACCCCGAAGCGATCGATCGCCTCGATCGCGTACTGGGAACAGGTGGGCTGAAAACGGCAGGAAGGCGGGAATAGGGGCGAGATAAATCGTCTATAGCCTTGAATGAGCAGGATAAAAATCTTTTTCACTCGCTTTATACCTTTTTACTGGCGATTTTGTCTTGAAAACGCTCGCCGGCACGAGAGCGATCGCCCCCGAACCGGTGTTAAATCCTACTATAATCGTAATCCGAAAAACGGGCGGGAAGCGCGGCAAAAATCTCGAAATTACCCGTTAAATATTTTTGTTTTTAATCATCCACGCCGCGAATCCCACCGCGAACGGTAATACTAGAAGCGGTAAAAATTTTGCCGGAGAGCGCGGGCTGATTTTCCAAGGAGAGGGTGTCGCTAGGAATTGTTTTTCCCCGGAAACGTTAGAGATTTTCAACGTTTTCGTTCCCGCGACGGCGGGAGGTAAAATCATCGATATTTTAACGATCCCGATAGCGAGCGTGGTGGCTAGAGAGAAGAATCGCGGGGAAGACATTTCGGATTGAAGGGATGCAACGGAAGAAATCGAATACTTTATTGTAACACAAAATAAACCAGCATTTCTGTTAATATTTAAGTATTTTTATGGTGGATTACGATGAAAGGTTTAGTTTTGCCGAGGGCGAAAATACGGGTCGATCGCCCTTTCCCTCTCGCTCGTTTTCTCCGGAACTCTCTCCCCGATCGGAGCGATTTTCCGAGCGTCGGAAATCGTGCCGATAACCGCCGTGATAGGATCGGGAGAAATCTAGCAACCGGAAACCGATCGAGGCGATCGCTTCTATGAAAATACCGAGAAAATTCCGCCAGAGAATCTTGACTTGGGGGGCGATCTTTCTACTGGCGATCGCCGGGGTCGCGGGCGATCGATCCCTGTCCGCGAACGATCGAACCGCGATCTTCTCGCAAGTCTGGCAGACGGTCGATCGGGAGTTTTTCGACCCGAAGTTTAACGGGGTGGACTGGCCGGCGATGAAAGAACAATACGGTTCGGTCGCGGCAAAAGCCCGATCGAGGGAAGAATTCGCCGTCACCGTCAACGAAATGCTCTCCCGATTACGGACATCCCACACGAGTTTTTACATCCCCGAAGATCCCCGATACTATCAATTACTGGCTATTTTTGCGGCGATCGATCGCGATTTACAGCAACCGTTACAAACGTGGTTTCCGAACGGGAAAATCGAGTATACGGGGATCGGCATTTTCACCGAACAAATCGGGGAAAAAACATTTGTTAGCGGGGTTTTGGACGGTTCTCCCGCGGAGCGCGCCGGTTTATTAGTCGGCGATCGCTTGCTCTCGGTCAACGGTAAACCGTACCATCCGATCGAGTCCTTCCGCGGCAAGGCCGGACGGGAACTAACCCTCACCATCGAGCGGGAACCGGGACAAGAACGAACCCTACCGATAACCCCGAAAGTGTTCGACGCGGGACGGATGTTCGAGGAGGCGATGAGTAAAAGCGTCGAAGTAATCGAGCGGGATAGCAAGAAAATCGGTTATATTCATATCTGGTCTTACGCGGGCGAACAATACCAGCGAATTCTCGAACAAGAACTCTTATCCGGCCGTTTACGGAACGCGGACGCTTTGGTGTTGGATCTGCGCGGGGGATGGGGAGGCGCGCCGTTAACCGCACTGAACATCTTTACCGCGAGTCCCCTGTCTTTTACCGCGATTCCTCGGAATGGTAGAAGCTACGTGAATAGCGCGACCTGGACAAGACCCGTAATCATGCTCGTGGACGAAAAAAGCCGCAGTAGTAAGGAAATTCTCGCCCACGCGTTCCGGGAGAAGAAAATCGGCCCGGTTATCGGAGATCGCACTCCCGGCGCGGTGGTGGGGGGACGCGCGTTTCTCATGGCGGACGGTAGCCTGTTATACGTGGCCGTGGTGGACGTGTACGTGAACGGGAACACGCGTCTGGAGGGGAAAGGAGTCACCCCGGATATCGGGGTTCCCTTCGATCTTCCCTACGCGCGCGGGGCCGACCCGCGGAAAGAAAGGGCGATCGAGGAAGCTTTTAACGTTATCGCCGCTTTTAAATCGAATTAATTCTTAAAAAAACTCGATCCGTCAAAATTTCAGTTCGCGCGAGAAAAGCCGATCGCCCGTACTGAAAAGCTCGTTACCTACCGACGCGCCGATCTAGACTTTCGATAGAAGCGCGAGCGATCGATTTTCCCTACTATGCCAGTAACGTTTGTAATCTAGGACGATTATGACTGCACCCGCCCCCTTAAAAGGTATCGATTTAATCGATTGTGCGAGAGCGAATGTCTCCGAAGGAATCGCGGTAGCCGCGCGATTATGCGGTTACGCGGAAGATACCGTTACCTTCGAGCGGGAAGTAAAACAAGCTTGCGAGGCGATCGGCGTGGATATTACGAAATTCGAGGATATCGGGAGAGAGTACAATACTCCCGGACGGAATCTGATCGAGTGAAAAAAAGATTCGGTAACCTTTCCGGGAAAAATTCGATCGCTCGTGTTTTCGGTATCGATCGTTAGGTTCGATCGCTTCTACTACGTTTTAGAGAGAGTCGAGAATGCTAAGAAAAAGATTTGAGCGGTTAAACGCGCTGGCCAAGATCAATGCCGCCGGAAAATATTTAGAGATCGGGGTACATTCCGGGAATACTTTTCACCAAGTTCATGTATCTCGAAGGGTAGCGGTCGATCCTAAATTTAGATTCAACACGCGAGATTATGTCGATGAAAAGACAAATTTTTATGAAATAACGAGCGATGAATTCTTTTCTAAATTCGCGCCGGATCACGGCGAGTTCGATTTGATTTATCTGGATGGACTGCATACTTTCGAGCAAACCTTTCGAGATTTTTGCGCTTCTTTACGTTACTCCCATTCCCGGACGATCTGGCTGATCGACGATACACATCCTTGTGGTTGGTTCGCATCTCACCCCGATTTCACCTTCGTCCGCGCCTCTCGAAAAGTGTTAAGAATTCGAGATAAACGATGGATGGGAGATGTTTATAAAGTGATTTTCGCGATCCATGATTTTTTTCCCCAATTGAGTTACGCGACTTTTCCCGATCACGGTCAAACCGCTGTTTGGTTAGAGACCCGATCGAACTTCACTCCGACCTGGAATTCTCTGAAAAAAATTAGTAATCTCGGCTACGGGGATTTTCAAAAATTTAAAGATTCTCATCTCCGTATTCTCGATTACCCCGAGATTCTGGATTCGATCGGGCAAAAATTCGCCCATGCCCCGACATGAAGGCTCTCTTGGACATGAGTCAAAAAAAGTAAAATTTGATACATTATTTAGTAGGGTGAAGGCTTTAAAGCCTTGATATACTTGGTTTTCGCGGTTAATCAGCTAGATCGATCACCACAACCACCAAAGGGTATACTTGACAGAACGGGGTCGGGGTGTTTATCATCAAATCCAAAAATTATTTTTTGGCTCTCTTGGGGTTATGGTGATCGGCGCATCCGATCGAAGGAATGGCGTGGGCCATACGCTCCTACCGCCAACACCCGACCTAATCTACGGGCTTCGAGGCTTGCGCCCAGAATGTAACATAGTTAACATTTTTCACCCGATGTCCAAGAGATTCCATTGATTTTAACATCGGCACTATCATCGATGATTCGGCTGGAATCCTTGAATGTGTTGCATTATACCTTAAACTCTGGTGGAAGAAATAATCCATGATTAACCGAACCGCATTAACATCCCTCGCTGTTGTCGGCATATCCGCGACATCCTGGGCGATGGCCGCTCCCGTTCGCGCTTTAACATTATTAAGCAAGCCGACGGTCATTGACAGTACACCTTCCTTTAATTCCAGTTACGATGTTTCGTTTGCTTTAGATAATAACTTACTAACAGACTATGTTTCTTTAGGGGGAGATGTTAATACTTTTATCGACTTTGATTTTGGAAGCTCGGTATTAATTAGTCGTGTGGATTATACCGATCGAGCCTCATCCGGAGTTTCCAATGGAACCGGGGGCGGGGGAGATTTCGATAACGTTACCTCCTTCGATTTGATTTTTAGCTCCGATTCGATCTTTGGAAATCTTGACGATACGATCGTTAGTGTTAACAGTCCGGGCTACGCGAATACGGATGTGGTTTTCATCAATGGAGGTAATGGTATTACCGCCCGCTACCTACGTTGGGATGTAACCTCCGTATTGAATAGTGGCAGTAATTCTGGAGCCGCCGAGTTTGATTTTTATACATCTACTCCAGAACCAAGCATCATTGCAGGATTACTAGCCGTGAGTTCGATCGGTATATTCTCCCGTAAACGAAGAGGATAGCGTTATTTTTTTCTCGCCTCCGGTCTTAATACTTCACCGACTATAGCGATGTTTTACCCCGATGGGGAAATATTCGGGATCTCCGAGAGGAAGAAGGGTGATTCGGGGACGTTGGTACTCGGGAGGAACGTAATTCGCGAACTCGCTATTGAGACGCGAGATCCACGTTTGAATCGAGGTAGCGATCGCCTCCCGTTTCTCCTCGCTTTCTTCGACTCCGAACGCTAACTCGATCGCTATACAAAACCGACGATTTTTATCCGCGTCTTCCCGAATTTCCATGACAAATTTTCCCGTCACCCAATCGCGAATCCCCAGCTGTTCTAACCCTAACGAAACATTTTCTGGGTAAATATTCGCGCCGAAATAGGAGAGGACAAAACGGGAACGACCGAACACGTAAACGAAAGGAAGCGGGTAAATTCCTCTTTCTCCCGGTAATTCCGACCGCGGATCGAACCCGTATTTTTGTAAAAATTCCAGCATTTCCGAATAGGAAATCAATCCCCCGGTGTCGGCGATGTGATAGCGGAGAAGGGGAATCCCGTTATTGCCAGAAAACAATAACGTACCGTCAATTTCCTCGAAAAATCGACTTCCCGGATCGTACTGCACCAGAGTCGGTAAACGGGATTCCCCGAACAGTTCGCGGGCGATCGCGGGATTTCTCGCCAGAAAGCGACGGATACAGATACTTAACGGCGTTTCGTTGCCCAATACGCCCGCATCCGCCGTCCCGTAGAGAGAGGCCGAATCGTAGGGAAAATTCGTCGCGCCTACCCTTTCTCCCACCAGTTCCCGCCATTCCTCGCTAAAAACCTCGCCCGCGAACACCAATTTTATCGAGTAGCGTCGCCAATCTATCCCCTGTACGATACCGGTATCGATCGCTTCCTTGAGAAAAGGCGGATAGCCTAATAACACCACTCGCTCGAAATTTTCGCCCAATTCGCTCACCACGCGGAGAATTTCCGCTTTATTATTGCCGGGGGTGATGACGGTTATCGGGTAGCCTTTCGCGCTCAGGTGACGGCAACAACTCGCGGTAAACATTCCCCCCACCCACGTCCCCATCGGGAAACAGACGACCGCGAGGGTGCGTAGTCTGTCCGCTTGAAAACTATTGCGGAATACCTGCTCGAATCGGAGGGCGATCGAGAATTCATCGCTAAGAAATCGCGGCCAGAACGTCGGTTTTCCCGTGGTTCCCGACGATACGGCGATAAAATCGCAGGTTTCTAAGCGTCCACCGCGGCATAAATCAGCGAGGGGGTAACGTTGGAGGTAATTTTCCTTGGTGGTGAGGGGTAGAGAGCGAAAAGCGACGAGAGAATCGATCGAACCCGGATCGATGCCCCTTTCGTGTAAAAAATCCCGATAAGCGGGAACATTAGCGACTATAGAATGAAATAAATCTAAAATTCGGCTTTCCGTATTGGTTGCCGTCACGTTTTGTAATCGATCGTCTAGGGACGTGTCGAGAAAGGCTTGTAGGGAGGAAATTAGCCGTCGCGAGCGGGATTCTGGCATCGTCGGGAAAAAGCGGGGATTCTGTTAGAGTAACAGGATACAGCCTTTCTCGTAAAGGTGAAGTACATACCAACCCTTACCGCTAAAAGATTCCAACCGCGAGAACGTACCTTATGTATCTGAGAAAGGCTGTATATCGACTTTTCAATAGGTTTACTATATCTTCAACTATCTAAAGGATGATATTAAGATCGGTTGGATCGATCGAATGTCTAAACCGTCAGAATGAGTATTATGAACGGACACGTCTATTTAGCCGCTCCTCTATTCACGCGCGCGGAACGGGATTTTAACTCTAGTATCGGCGAATACCTACAAAAGCAAGGATATTCTGTATTTTTGCCCCAAAATGAATGCGCGGGGGTCGAGGGAGGGGCGATCTATAAAACCTGTTTATCCGGGTTACACTCCGCGGCGGTTGTCGTGGCGATTCTCGATGGCGCGGACGCGGATAGTGGAACCTGTTGGGAGTGCGGCCACGCGGTCGCGTTGGGGATTCCGGTGATCGCCGTCCGTACCGATTTCCGGGATTCCGGCGATACGGGTGGGTTTAACGCGATGCTGTATTATAGCGCGGTGAAAACGATCGAGAATAGCGATCGATATTTAGAGGAGATCGCCGAATCGATCGCTTTATCGATCGGATAAGCTCGAAAATTCGGTAATTTTGGGGAAATGAACATTTCTTCCCTGTTCTAGTCTCGGTGGATTACGCGGTGCTAATCCACCCTACGGCTGGCTGGTTGAAAGTTGGCGGGCGATCGAGATACATTCCGCGAGCGGGACGGTGGTTTTAATCGCTTGCGGGTTAATATGGGTTCTCGTGGCGAGATAACCGTGATTTTGTAGGGATTCGATGAGCGCAGCCTTTTTCGGGATATCCAGTTTTCCCCGACGGCCGATTTCCTTGAGGGAGTAAAAATAGGGGGGGAAATCGATTTCCCCGACCATTGTTTCCAGTAATTCGATCGGTTTCGTCCAGTTCCATTGTTTCGCTATCTCTAACATTCGCAAGAGATAGGATCGATCGTGTAAATTTCCCAACCACATCGGGCCGGTGAGGGTTAACGGTTTCCCGTCGTGTAAACAATTTTCCCGGCCTAATTTCTGCCAGGATAGCGATCGATATTCGCCGCAGTGATGACAGTAACCGAGAAAGCCGTAATTGTGGCTATTTAGTCGGACATTTTTACTTAAGCGAACCATGATCCGGTAGGTTTCGCCGTGAAATAGCGCGAAAATCGGCTCGATTCCTAACTCCATTCCCGCGGATTCCCGTTGTAACGCGCCGAGGAGTAAACGTAATCCCTGTTCGTGCGCGGCGGGATGCGATCGAGCGTAGGCCCCGTAATTCAGTAAACTATTTTCGGGATTATGTCCGGTCGCGCTCCGACCGTCGGTAGAGGTAAGATACATCAATCCGCCGATCCGCGTGGCGATTAGCATCGGGTGTAAAAAAGATCCCGGCGCTCCGAACGCGTCCACATCTACGAGATCGAAATAATCCCGCCGCGTGTAACTTTCGTAGAGGATATCGTTAACGTGACGGTAGGTTATTTTCACCTGTCCCTGTTGGCTAAGTTCCTGTAAATTCTCTTCTAAAACGGGTTGGATATCGGGGTTGCCATCGTTCGCGTGTATCCATTCCGCGCCACTCTCTAACGAGTAGCGTAGGGTACGAACCCCCGTTCCCGTCATGCCGTCGAGAACGCGTAAATTCCCCGTTTCCTGTCGGTATACCGTCGCGGCCAAGACCCCGAGATCGCGTACTATCCGACTTTCGGGACGGTAGAACGCGTTAGCGATCGTGAATTCGGCTTTTCCCTCGCGCATTAAAAATCGGGTTTACTATGAGTTGATCGAATTTCTTGAACTCTCGCCGCGTCCGTTTCCGAGATCCGACCGATACGATACGAGAGTAAAGAGTGTTTTAGAGAATTTAATCTCGCTAATCTCACGGTCGAAGCGATCCGTAAACCGCTAGAGTGCTAATCTTGTAACGAGATCGGTAACGGTACGGGGTGAAAAAGAGGTAACGGGAACGATAACCGTATCGAGGCCATCCAACCATAAAAGAAGAACCGGCCTTTTTTTCGACGCGCTCCCATCGGTAAAAATTAGATGCGCGATCCAGAAATCACCCGCTTGTATAGTCGTCATATAATCCCTCATCGCTGGGAGCGTAACTATCTAGTAAAGATTGATATTCACGAACCGGGGTCAGTTTTTCTGGAGAATTCGCGGGTTCGATCGTGATCGTCCATTCTCCCTCACCAACGCTCGCGAGTAGGGATTCGGGTAAAACGAGAGATTCATTCTCCGGAACCGAGACGCGATAGACAAGTTTCTGAAGTCGCGCTTGCATGACGGTCAAGAAAGAGGACTCCTGTATTGTACCAATTCCCCGAAACGCGAAAACCCCGAGCGCTTTTACCTAAATTTACCTTCCGTAACGAAAAGTCGATCGAGCTTTAAAAGACATTGCGAGAACGCGAGTGACCCCCCGCCGGCGCGCTAGGGTAACAGGTGGGAGAGAAACTGTTTATCGGGAACTTTCTCGGGGCGATCGATTGTTACTGTCACCGAATCGCGACAGAAGATGACCTCGATCGAGCGCGCCACGACACCATCATTCTTGGGGGTATCTGTAATATGAACCGCAATTCCATAGAAAACACCCGTAATGTAGCCATTGTCGGCCCCTACTCCAGTGGAAAAACCACCCTGCTCGAAAGTTTACTTTTCGTAACGGGCGCGGTCGATCGCAAGGGAAAAATCAGCGATCGCAACACCGTCGGCGACAGTTCCACCGAAGCGCGGGATCGGCAGATGAGCGTGGAAGTGTCCGTCGCCCACACGAACTACCAGGATTTACACTTTACCTTTCTCGACTGTCCCGGCTCGATCGAGTTCGCCAGCGAGACCTATAACGCCCTAGTCGGCGCGGGAACGGCGATTATCGTCTGCGAACCCACGGTCGATCGGGCCCTCACCCTCGCCCCTTTACTCAAATTCCTCGACGATTGGGAAATCCCCCACCTGATCTTCATCAACAAGATGGATCGCTGTAACGATAACTTTCCCGAAGTTCTCCAGGCGCTGAAATCCGTCTCCAGCCGTCCCCTCGTCCCCCAACAGTACCCCATTCGCGCCAACCGCGAGACGATCGGTTTTATCGATCTCCTCAGTGAACAAGCTTTTCATTACCATCCCGACAGCCCGGCCGACGCGGTTCCCCTGCCCGATCACCTCAAAGACGAAGAACGCGCCGCGCGCCAGGAAATGCTAGAAGCGATCGCCGAATTCGACGATCACCTCCTCGAAGAACTTCTCGAAGACATCGAACCCCCGCGGGAGGAAGTCCTCAAAGATTTGAAAGAAGAACTCGGTGCGGATCAGATCGTTCCCGTCTTCTTCGGTATGGCCGATAAAGATTACGGCACGCGCCATCTCCTCGCCGCGCTCGCCGAAGAAGCCCCCGCGCCCGATATTACCGCCAACCGCCGCGGCCTCACCCCCACCGCGGACGGCGATACCGTCGTGCAGATCCTGAAAACCTACTTCACCCAACAGGGCGGTCGTCTTTCCCTCGCCCGCGTCTGGCAGGGAACCCTCACCGATGGAATGTCCCTCGATGGCGTTCGCGTCGGTGGTGTCTATCGCCTGATGGGATCGCAACAACAGCCCCTACAGCAAGCCCAGGTCGGAGAAATTGTCGCCCTCGGTCGTCTGGAAGGTATCGCCACCGGGGACACGATTAGTAGCGGGAAAAAAGTCACCCTTCCCAAGGTAGATAAACTGGCTCCCGTTTTCGCCCTAGCGATCGCCCCGGAAAACCGCAAGGATGAAGTGAAATTAAGCGGGGCGCTGGGCAAACTGATCGAGGAAGATCCCTCGCTGTACTGGGAACAACACGGCGATACGAAAGAGGTCATCCTCTGGGGACAGGGCGAGATTCACCTGCAAGTCGCGCTCGATCGCCTGCGCCGGAAGTACAATCTCCCCATGACCACCCACCTGCCCCAGGTTCCCTACAAAGAAACCATCCGCCAGTCCGCCAAATCCCACGGGCGCTACAAACACCAAACCGGCGGTCACGGCGCTTTCGGGGACGTTCACCTAGAAATTAAACCCCTACCCCGCGGCGAGGGATTCCACTTCCACGAAACGATCGTCGGTGGGGTAGTACCGCGACAGTACATCCCCGGCGTGGAAACCGGAGTTCGGGAATTTCTGGCCCACGGGCCCCTCGGTTTCCCGGTGGTGGACGTGGATGTCACCCTGACCGACGGTTCCTATCACAGCGTCGATAGTTCCGAACAGGCGTTCAAACAGGCGGCGCGTCTGGCGATGACCGAGGGCCTGCCCAAATGTCAACCCGTCCTATTAGAGCCGATTCTCTCGGTTGCCGTCTGCGCCCCCTCGGAATACACCTCGAAAGTTCTCCAGTTAGTCAGCGGTAAACGGGGTCAGATTCTCGGGTACGAGGGCTTGGAAGACTGGAAAAGCTGGGATCGGGTGACGGCCTATCTCCCGCGAGCGGAAATGCACGATTTTATCGTCGAACTGCGCTCTTTGACGATGGGTGTCGGTTTCTTCCAGTGGCAGGACGATCACCTACAGGAAGTGCCGGATAAACTGCGCGATAACGTTCTCGCCACGCGCGGCAACGGAAACGGACACAAATAGGATGAACGGAGAAAGCGGGTCTAGGTCGATCGCTACTTTGACTCGCTTTTCCCCGATCGTCTCGAAGCTCGGGGAAACCCGCCCGCGATCGCCGCTCGTGATTTTCTATCGCCGACGCGATCGGGCTATAAACGAGAGAATCACGGGCGATCGCGGCCAATTCGATTAGACATTTTCAAGAATTATCATTCAGTCTTTACAAGGTTTTAAGTTTTTTTGATAAAGCGAACTCAAAATCTAGAACTCTTTTATTTCGTTCGTAATTCAATTTCAACCCAAAATTACGCGATGTCTAAAAACAATTTTCTTTCTCTATAATTCTTTTGTGTCAGGCTTTATAAGCCTTAAATCGTATTAAGAAGATGTCTATTTCAAAAAATTGATGACTTTTTTGCGAGAACGGTATTAGAGACCCCGAATAATTATACCGCAATCACTGCATTTTGTATCAAAACTTAAGATAAAGAAGATGAAAAACTCTCGAAATCTATTGATTTTTAGTCTTTTCGGAATCGGCATCGCTCTAACCGCTAACGGGGCGACGGTCATCGCCGTTCCGACAACCGATATCCCCCGACTCGAAATTCCTTCTCGGTTCACGACGATCCGAACGGGCCGGGACGCGAAGTTCCCGATCGAGACCGCGAGAGAAGAGCGATCGACGACTATTCTCCAGGAGAGTAGACTGAAAATGCTCGATCCGGACAATGGTTGGAGTTGGGGATATAAAGAGGGCAATTTTCAGTTACAAAAAACCCGCGACGGCGGACGAACCTGGCAGGTCGTTCCTCTACCGGTAGAGCCTCCCCGATTCAATGCGGACAGCGATGGGGGGACCGTTGCCGTTAATTTTCCGAACCGACGAGACGGGTGGATCGGCTGGATCGACCCCCGAAAGTCTTCCCTGATCGCGCTCGCGACGGAAGATGGCGGACAGCGATGGAAAACCGCGACCGCTCCCGTACCCGATACCGCCTCGATCGTCAACGGGATCGAATTCGTCAATCCTAACCGGGGTTGGGTTGTCCTGTCCTCTTCCTACGGTGTAAGCGGCACCCGAAAATTTTTATTATCTACCGAGAACGGGGGGAAAGAGTGGAAGGATTTAACCCGCGATAATTTTCTTCCCTACGCGGGGACGATCGTGAATCTGAAATTTGTCAACGAGACCGATGGCTGGTTAACGATCGGCGATCCATCTTCCTCGGCCGTAAGGCTTTGGAAAACAACCGATGGCGGCAAAACGTGGGGCGATCGAAGCGGATCTCTCCCTATCCCCCCGGAATACCGGGCGATGAGCGCGTTTTTTGTCGAGGCTCCTGTCTTCTCACCCCCCGCCGATCGACAGGGGATTTTACCGGTCACTTTTTACGCGGGGAATCAGCGTCATCCCGTTCTGTATTTAACCGAAAACCGGGGCGAGACTTGGATTCCCATCCCGATGAAAAGATTAGAAAACGCGCTCGTGAATGGGAAAGGATCTCCCGCGTTCTTTCTCAACGCGAGCGATGGCTGGACGTTGAAGAACGGAACCCTTTATCGCACGGGAAATAGCGGTAAAACCTGGTCGGTAATTCCCTCGCGAACGTTAAGCTCCGCCTTGAAAAACTATCCCCGAATCGAACAAATGCAGTTCGTGAATCCACAAGTGGGTTGGCTGATGGTAAGTTCGTCGGATACCGATCGATCCCGTCTCCTAAAAACCACCGATGGCGGGGTCACTTGGGCGATTCTATAAAAATTAACACTCGATGTACGGGTCTGGAATTTTTCCCCGTAAATCGAGTCTTTTTCTGGGGGGACGGCGATACCGAGAAGCGAATTTACTATCTAGTTATCCAGAGAGCTTGACCACCTTTATTATCGGCGCGCGTCGTGTCTCGATCGATCTGAATCCCGTGTAGCGATTGATCGAGCGGAATCTTTTGAATCATCTGATATCCCCGCACCGCGATATCGGGAATATTCCCCCCGGCTTTCCAGTAGTGCTGGAATTTTAGCTTTTGGTATAGTTGCTGGCTGTTCAAGATCGCGTTAAAGCCCACGTAGATGCCGGGGACGTAGCCGGCCGCCTTCACCTCGTCGAACCAATTATTGCAATAGGCGATCGCGTTGGCGACCGAGGTTTGCGGATCAGCCCCCTCCCAATCCAACCAGACGTTCACACCCGGGGGGAAGCCAACTTGGACGGCGTTATGCGCGGCGTTCTTGCCAGTTTGGGTTCCGAGCGGGGCCGTCGGGGTCCAGCCGGGAAAACGAACGTGCTGGACGGGCATTAGCGCTAATCCCGCTCTTAAAATCGCGTCAGCTTCGGCAGTCGTTAAATCGCCCGGCTTTTGTCCGTTACCCAAGGAAAGATAGCGCAGACAGAATCGGAAGTCATCGTTACGGAATTGTTGGGCTTTGGCGAATGATAGGGTTGTATTGGTATCGAAACCGAGCGCGCCATCGGGAGCGGCTTCGATCGTTCCTTGTAAAGGCATTGCAACACCTCTCTATGACTAGGTAGAATTGACAATATAAAACCGGGAACAAGTTGAATCGTTGAATCGTTAAGATCATTTTACGATATCAAAAAATTCCCAAAAACAAGAATGTAATAAAACGTAAAAGATGTTTAATCGACGAAAAAGATATTTAAGGGCGGATCAAAAAATATAATATCTGAATATAATATTCCGAGATCTGACAATTATTAGAGACTGGGAATGAAGCACAAAAATGCGGAGGAAGCGGGTCAACTTTATCGATCGCCCGACCCGTTCCCCCGCGGTTATCTCGGGAAGGGGAAATACAATCCCGATCCCCGTGAATGGTTCAACTTCTGTTAACTTCCGACCCTGCCGATCGCCTGAGAATCAACGGCCCAACATTGATTTTCGATCCAGTTATCCGTAGCCGCCCCTAAAGCGTTCAGAGTACCCGGTGAAAGGTCGGAGTTCCGTCCCGTGTCAACACTCGGCCCGAAATCGGTACAGAGCGTGACGCAAGCTTTTCCGCCAAAGAAAAACGCGACTCTCGCCTTCCGTACATCGGGCTGAGGAGAAGTAGTCCGCAACGCGCAGTAAAAAGAATTCGGATTGAGTAGCCAGCTAATGCCGGCCGTACCCGTTCCCCCGCTCCCCGTAACCGTCGGTAAAGGATCTCTGTACGGTGTTCCATCGGGTCGCTCGCGGAAGACCCCCATCTCCACTAAATCGGGGTATCTCGCGTACAGTTCCCCGGCGGTATCCGCGTTCACGCGAGCCTGGCCGTAACGGCGATCGCCCGTGTCATCCGGTCCCCCGAAGCTCGACGTTTTTCCCTCCGTCTCCGGGATACGACCGTATCGAGGATGCCGCCAACCGTAAACCTCAACCCCCTTGTATTGCCAAGGTTGACCTCTCTTATAGCCCTCGGCGAGCGCGATCTCGGCATAGGAGGCGCTGATCTCGCCCCAAACCCCGTCATCCCCCGCTTTTCTCCCGTTCCGGGAGCGCACCATCCGGAACTGTTGGAACTCTCTGACCGCGGTTTCCGTTCTGCCGCCGTAGTCGCCATCCACACCGTTACCACGAGGGCCACCACTACCTAGGTCAAAATCCATCGCCACCAGAAGAGCTTGTAATTTTTCGACATCGGAACCCCGATCGCCGCGGCGTAGGGTAACTGTAGGAACTTCCATAATTGTCATCTCCTTAAAGATCGGGATCGTTCGATCGGATCAAATTCCGTACTTATTCGCTAAGGTTTGCAGTTCCTCGTCGGACAGAATTCGCGCGACCTCGAAGTGCATTCCATCTTTACGACTATTAAAATGCCCTCCCCAGTAAAATCCGTATTCGTTGGCAATGGGAACCAAGAGTCTGACCGAACCCTTCGCTCCTACCAAAGCCGGGGTATGGGAGAGTTTATTCCATTCGTAATTAATATCGAAAGCGGAACCGAAAGCGTGATTGCTTAAGACGGTGCGGCTCCCTCGAATGAAACGCGGTACGAAGCTACCATCAAACGTGAGGATGAATTTCAGAAGATCTTTCGACTTCCACGCTTTCCATAACGCTTGTAATTGCGGGGCGGCCAAACGGTGGAACTGCATTTTTCCGTTACCGGGCGCGCCGGCAATATTTTGAAAATCGACCAACTCTACTTCTAAAATATTCTCGTTAACCCAACCTCCCAAAATTTTGACGCGTTCGGGATTGTTAGGAGTCGGATCGGAAACATAGTCAAACTTACCGAAAAGCTGTTGTCGCTCCGATAGACTAACCACCGCGGGAAAAGCGGGTTTCGGTGGAAAATCCGCATCGTATTGTACACCGTCAAACCCATCTTCTAAAGCCTTAGCGTAGGTTTTTCCACCGATAACACCGTCCGCTAGTAATCCTTTAGAGGCTTGATAGGTTTTGGAAGCATCTTCAGTCGCTTTCCCGAATTTACCGTCGGCCACGAGATCGGGAAAACCATGACCGATAAGAAATTGTTGCCAACGCTCGACCGCTTCCCCGGTCGCCCCTCGTTTTAAAACCGGTAGTGCCATAATCAATTGCCTCCTAGATTACTACGATCGATCCTCGAAACTTTACACCAATTCTTCCGTTAAAACGCGTCGGACAATTTCCGTTACCGCGGCCGCCATGTGAGTATCTCGAACTTCCGGCGAACCCTCCGGAGTCCATAAACTCATCGCGAAAGTTCGTAATTTAGCGGGTTGGAAACGGCGATCGACAAATTTGACCAGCGCGACATAGGTATACGCGCTATTCCCCCAACCCGATTTAGAAATAACGACAGGTTCGCTAATTACATTCAACACTCCTAATGTTTCTAGCGCTACATCGACATAACGGGCGATATCGTTTCCCATCGCCCGGACAACGCGCTCTAAACTCTTCCATTGCGCGTCGGGAAGTCGGGTATTAGAGGTTAAATGCAAGTGCCAACCGAGCATCGAGATGAGACGGGTTAAATCGTAGGTGGATACCAAGTTATTGCCCGAATTTCCCGCGTTTTCCGGGCTACTAAGAACGGTTTCATTCCTAGAAACATCCCTAATTTTTGGATGGTCAATCAAGGGGGGAAATCCATAGCCCCCTCGAAACTGTAAGTCGCTGTTCCCGGTTTGCGCTTTCATCCAAGATTCTAGGTTTTCTCGCCGAGTAAACCGTTTGAATAAAGCTCCCACTTCATTGGAATAGCCAATCGTTCCCTTTCTATCTTCTTCATAGGAGACCATCTTGGCCACCAAGTCATACAAGTGGAGATCGGGAGAGGGGGAAGGAACCACCACACAGCTATCAATATCCACATCGGGAAATTGAGCGTTGATCTGGGAGATAGTATTGAGAACACCGATGAATTTAGTCGCGCTCAGAAATTGAACGGGTTCTAACGCTTGTTTTCCTAACCAATGAGTTTTAATCGGGTTCGTACCCTCTCCAAAATTACCGATGCAGACACAGGCATGAGCGATATAACTAGGCAAAAAATTCAATCCCGATGAATCGATATCGGGGAATTGTCCCCGAGTGGGATAATCCGAAGATAGCGATCGATCGCCCCCGGAGATAATCGATGTTCCATCCGGTTTTTGAGCTAAGTATTTCGGATAGTTAGCAATCTCTTCAACCAAGGGAGACCGCTCGACAGTTCGCAGGAGAAAGGCTTGATGTTCGGCATCTATGCCAACATTGACCGAAAGCTTTGTATGTTGTTGAATGTCGGTCAATTTTTGTAGAATAAAATCAGTGTTTTGAGCTTGATTGAGAATAAAAGGAAGTTGCTTTGTCTCTAATAACTTTTTAGCGATTTTGGCATTCAGAGCTACCGCTTCTGAAGGAAGGTCGGGAAGATCGACCGCGTGGCAGAATTCCTTCAGTCCTTTCCAAGAGAAGCTACTACTATCCCCTAGCTGTCCATCAACCCATTGACCGCCCGGATACAGTCCCAAGTTTCCGAGTTTGATTTGAATCTCTCGGACTAATCCTTTATCGGCTTTGAGTTGAGAACGATTCAAAGTTCGATCGCTGTCAACAATATTAGCCAGAGTTGTCATGATTAAAACACTCCTTGATTTGGAGATCTAAAACTCTCTTCGATCGAAACATATCGGGATGGCTTATCGATCGGAAATGACCGACTCATCACTCTTGCAAAGTGAATAAAAATAGATTTTTGGTTAGCCTGAAAACCGACAGCGTTTCTCGAAATACTGACGTACACACAGATCCTTACAGAATAAGGATTGTCGCAATAGTAGCGTACCTCATGTTCATGAAGTATGCCGTAGTCCCTTTTTTCCCGGTTGCAACTAGCGCGCGGGAAGAAAATTAAGCATTTATGCTCTAATTGTATTCTTATCTTTGGTGACTCGGTATCGGCCGAGGAATTAATTTTACTATTGTTAACAAAGTCATCGCTTTACCCCCGATCGAGACAACCTAGAACGCTAACGATGGGGTCGGTTTTTTTTCGGTGACAGGACGATCACCTACCGGAAGTGCCAGATAAACCGCGCGATAACGTTCTCACCACGCGCGGCAACGGCAACGGACACGAGTAATACCGATTTTCTCTAGTTACAGTAGAGATTCGATCGGGGGGAATCGGCAAGGAGAAAAGCCTTATCCTACAACCTTTTCCCTTTACTATTTCACCTCGCCCCCACTCACGTTTTTTAAAAAGCGGGATGATTATCCAACCGCAGAAAAGTGTGTAAGAGAATATTCGCCCCGAGCGCGCACTGCTCCGGGCTGGTGTACTCGTCCTCGGAATGGCTAATCCCGGCCCGGCTGGGAACGAAAATCATCCCCATCGCGGTAAAACGCCCGATTTCTCCCGCGTCGTGACCGGCGCGGCTGGGTAGGCGTGTGTGGCTCGCTCCCAGTTCCTCACAAGCGCGTTCGATCGCCGTTTGAATCTCCGGACACGCGAGCGTCGGTAACACTTCTAAAGTCCGTTTCAGATCGATCTCGGTACGGGTTTCCCCGGCGATAACGGCGATCTCCCGTTCTAATCGATCGATTAAACCGGCTAAATGCTCTCGATCGAGATCCCGGAGGTCGATACTCAATTCCACTTTCCCCGGTACGGTATTGGTCGCGTTCGGGAAAACGTTCATCATCCCCACCGTCGCCACCTGTTCCCCCGGCGTGTTCGCCGCGAGATCGTTAACCGCCAACACCACCCGCGACGCGGCCACGAGGGCATCCCGGCGCGGGGCCATCGGCGTGGTTCCCGCGTGGTTGGCGCGCCCGGTAACGGTGACGATCCAGCGATACTGACCGACAATTCCCTTGACCACGCCGATATCGATATCCTCGCTCTCTAATACACCTCCCTGCTCGACGTGCAGTTCCACGAAAGCGGCTACCTCCTCCCGCGTCCGTCGGGCTGTCTCCAGTTTCGACCAATCCCCCCCGACGCGCTGTAAACAGGTTTGAATATCGGTTCCGTCCCGACGGCGGTACTTTTCCGGATCGGGGTCGGCGGTTCCGGCCATCGCCTTACAACCGATGACCGTGTTTTCTTCATCGCTGAAAACGATCGCTTCCACGGGTCGATCGAGTGTTATCCCCCTCTCCCGTAGCGTCCGTACCACCTCGATTCCCGCCAGTACCCCCAGCGTCCCGTCGTAACGACCCCCGGCCGCTACCGTGTCGATATGGGAACCGGTCGCCAAAGCCCCCAGATCCTCCCGTTTCCCCGGATAACGCCCGATAATATTGCCCGCCGCGTCGATACGAACGGTCATCCCGGCTTCTTCCATCCACCGACGGATTAACTGACGGGCTTGAATATCTTCGGGGCTAAAGGCGAGGCGACAAACTCCCCCCTTGGATAATTGCCCGATACGGCTTAATTCTTCAATACTGCGATCGAGCCGTTGGCTATCGATCGACACCGCTAGAGTCACTGCCATGATTTTTCGAGAAATGGTATAACGGGATTCTACTTCACGACTTCTTTCTATTGTATACTGTATACAATCGGAACGGTGAGTGACGTAAAGATGTAACCTAATACACAAATTCAGAAATTTTTAATCTTTCTTACTTTACCTTCCGATCTCGCTTGGAGATTTCCATGTCTAATCAAGCTCTATCTTTGGGGTCTTTATCCCGCTCTCGATCCTTGCACGAACAAACTTACCAAGCTCTACGGGCGGCGATCCTGTCCGGGGAGTTAGGGGCGGGCGATCGATTGGTCGAAACACAGTTGGCGAAAGCCTTACAGGTGAGTCGTACCCCGATCCGCGAAGCCCTCCGACAACTCCAGCGGGAACATCTCGTCGTTACGGACGCGAACGGTGGCTTGCGGGTGGTACGGTTAACGGTAGAGGATGCCATTCACCTCTACGACTGTCGGATCGCCCTGGAACGCCTATCCGTCGTCGAAGCCTGCCGGCAGATCGATCGAGCGGGTTTGGAACGTCTCGAATCGGTCGTCGCGCAAGCGGAGAGTAGCGCGGAAAAGCCCCCGCACCAGCTAACGAACTGTCAACTTCTGCACATCGATCAACAATTCCATCGAGTTCTCGCCGAGTGTTCGCGGAACCCCTGGCTAGTCTCCCTACTCGATCAGGTATTCGATCAGATGTCGCTGTTGAGAATCCGCACGATGCAACAGAATCCGGGGGTTTTAGAGATCCGCGGGGAACACCGACGCATCTATGACGCGGTGGCCGGGGGCGACGAGGAAGGGGCGATCGGGGCGATCGTCGAACACCTGAGCGCGAGTAAAGAGCGGGTTATCCGAGAGATAGAGCGAATTGAGCCTCGATCGAGCGAGAATCTGTCCCTAAACAATCTATTAAATTGAAATTCGATGAACCAATCTTCTGACGCGATACGCTTTTTTATCTGTGGTTCCGCCCTCCGCGGCCAACCCGATCACGGCAATTTGCAATCGGCGAAATTTATCGGCCCGGCGCGCACCGTCGCCCGCTACCGACTCCACGCGGCCGCCGACGGTTGGCATCCCGCCATTTACGAGACGGAGGAAAACGGCATCTCGATCCCGGGGGAAATCTACGAGCTATCGCGCGAACAGTACGATTATCTCCTGTCCACCGAACCGCCGAATATGTATCCCGCCGAGGTGCGACTCGACACCGGGGAAGGCCTGACGGCGATGCTCTATCCGAAGGAATTAATCGAGAAATATAACTGGCCCGATATTTCCGGCTACGGCGGCTGGGCGGCGTACAAGGCGAACGCGAGCGCTGTAACCGTTTAGGAGCGTTTTTTCTGACGGATATACTGCTTTTCTAGCCAATCGCGTTGTTCTTCCAACGGGGGAAGGTAAGGGTAAAACCTTGCCTTCTTGTCGTATTCGGTAAGATTATCGACCGGTCCCTCGGGAAGCGACTTATCGATCATGAAATCACAGAATGTTCGCCACCAACTCCGCCATCCTCCATCGGGCGTATTTTCGGGAGGATTGACCTTGGGTAATTCTTGAATTTTTCCCATAGCATTTACAAACTTTAAAAACTGTATCTAAATATACATTTAGTATATCCCGCCCCCTTAAAGCAGAGAGCGGGAAAGCAACAAATATTCAACAAAAAACAGGAGGCAGGAGGCAGGAGGCAGGAGGCAGGAGGTGAGGAAGGTGAAAGGGGAAAGGGTAAAGGTGAAAGGATTAAGAAAGCTCTTTTCCCTTTTCTTCTTCCCCTTTTCCCGAAAAATTCCCCATCTCCCTCACCTCCCTCACCCCATAGCCTCACCCAGCGCGTCTAACACATTTTTCGCGGGCGCTGTCCAGCCGACGATTCCCCCTTGAGCGCGTACCATTTCTAGGGTGGACTGTTTAAACTCCGGGAAATAACTCGCGGTGGCATCCTCGACTAATAGACACTCGTAGCCTCGATCGTTCGCCTCGCGCGCAGTAGTCTGGACACAAACCTCGGTAGTCACCCCCGTGATGATGAGATGGGTGATTCCTTTCGCTTGTAGGTGCGATTCTAAATCCGTCCGATAGAAAGCCCCTTTCCCCGGTTTCGGGATCACGATTTCACCGGGTAAAGGTTCTAATTCGGGGATGATATTATTGCCCGCTTCTCCTAAAATTAAAATCCGCCCCATCGTGCTAGAATCACCGATTTTTAAAGAGCCTCTCCCACGTTTCAATTTCGAGGGGGGACAGTCGGATAAATCGGGTTGATGACCTTCTACCGTTTGGAAAATGGGAAGATGGTATCGGCGGAAAGTATCGAGAAGTGTTTTCACCGTCGGGACGATCGATCGCAATTGCCCGACATCATTTCCCAACGCGGCCCCGAATCCACCCTCTTCGAGAAAATCCCTCTGCATATCGATAATTAGTAGGGCGACTTTTTCGAGATCGGGAATTTCGTAATCGTAGGGTTGCGCTTTAATAGTGATCATGATCGAGTTTTTATAAGTTATATGACTCCTAACTCCTGCCTCCTGCCTTCTGCCTCCCCTAATGTCCCGCCATTTTTTGACCGATGATGGTGATGTCGGCGGATTCGATCGAACTCTCGTAAACCAATCTACCTTCGCTCATCACTACGATGCGATCGGACAGTTTCAATAATTCATCCAGATCCTCGCTCACTAATAATACCGCTACCCCTCGATTTCTCGCCTCTAAAATCTGTTGGTGAATGAATTCTACCGCGGCGAAATCCAGCCCGAAACAGGGATTCGCGGCGATGAGAACTTTAATATCTTCCGAGGATAATTCTCTCGCGAGAACCGCCCTCTGCACGTTGCCCCCGGAAAGATTATGAATCGGGGTTTCCGGGGAAGGGGTTTTCACCGAGAAAGTTTCAATTAATCCTTTCGCCATCTCCCGAATCGCTTTGAGAATTAATAAAAATCCTTTCGCCTGCGGGGGTCGATCGAACGTTCTCAACGCCATATTTTCCGCCACGCTCATCGTCGGAACACAGGCATTCCGCAACGGTTCTTCGGGAAGGATAAACACTTGATGATCGAACATTTCTTGACGGGTCGATCGATATACTTTTCCGTTAATGAAAATCCCTCCCTTCGTTGCCGGTCGCTGTCCCGCTAGAATCTCTACTAACTCCCGCTGTCCGTTTCCGGAAACCCCGGCGATACCGACAATTTCCCCCCCGAATATCTCGAAAGTAATTGCCGTAACCGCCTCCAATCCATTATCCTTATCTCCGTGTAAATCGAGGGTTTCGAGAACGGGTTTCGGGGATTTCGTGACCGATTCTTTCACGATCTGCTCGTCAAAATTCTTTTTCTCTTCCCCTAACATCATCTTCGCCATATCCTCGACGGTCAGATCTTGTACCTTTCCGTTTCCCGCAAATTTCCCCTTGCGTAATACGGTAATCTCGTCCGCGAAAGCCATCACCTCGCGGAATTTATGGCTGATCATCAAAACGCTTAATTTTCCATCCGTCACCTGTTCCCGCAATAACCCCAAGATTTCATCCGCTTCCCCCGGCGTTAACACGGAAGTGGGTTCATCTAAAATTAAAATTTTACTATTTAAATACAGTTGTTTGAGAATTTCGAGTTTCTGTTTCTGTCCAGCCGCCAACTCGCTAATCGTTCTATCTAAAGGCACTTGAAACGGCGAGTTAGCCATAAAATCACTTAACCGTTCTAATTCACTTTTCCAGTTAATTAGATTTTTGCTGTCGTAGCGGGAGAGAACGAGGTTTTCGGCGACGGTCATCGCGGGAACGGAGGTAAAATGCTGGTAAACCATACCGATACCGTAGTGATGCGCGTCGCGGGGATTTTTGATCTCGCGGGATTTTTTACCGATCAAGACATCGCCGTGAGTGGGAGTATAGAAACCCATGATGCACTTGACGAGCGTGCTTTTTCCCGCTCCATTTTCGCCTAATAGCGCGTGAAAAGTCCCTGGCTTCATCTTCAGGGAAACGCTATCGAGCGCGACCAGAGAGCCGAATTTTTTCGTCATATTGACGACTTCGAGTTCCGGGGGAGTGGTGACGGTTTCCGTGACGGGACTGGTATGGGTCATAGCGTTTTCTCCCGCTAGGGAAGCGGGAACGATAGCGTTATAGCTAAGACTGACAAAATTATTTTCTGAAGTTAGTATCTAAAGTTACTTTTCTCGATCGAGTTTATTTTGGAACCGGATTCGATGCGATCATCTCCATTTTTAACGAACCCAAAAATTATTTTAGGCGAAAATAGGTTAAATAAATTGAAATAACAAACAATAACTTGATTTATATGCTATAATTGATACGGTATCGCTTTAAAAAGCATCGATCAATCTCGATGCCGTTCGATCGAGATGAGTCAAAACCCCGTTCCACCGCCATCTAATCCCGATCCGGATCGTCCCGAACCACAAACCCCAACAGGCAGAGCGACACGGGCAATTTTACGGAATCTATGGGAACCCTTGGATGAGATAGGCAGGGGTTTAATGGGGGATTTGTGGAGAACGGTTTACCTATCGATTCAGGACGCGATCGCGCTTGGCGTGTTGTTACAGCTTCCTAGCCTTGTCGGCCGCGTGATTATCGGTAAAGATTTCTCTAGCTTCGATGTATGTCTCGCAGAGAACCCTTTAGGCGTATCGCGTTATGCTTGTTTCATAATCGTTATATCGGACTTCTGTTTGTGGATCGTTCTGTCCGGCCGGATTCTTGGACGCTTCTGGGCAGATTTACGGGAGTTAAGGCGGAGGAATTAATATGATTCGGGGAAATTCCAATAAAACTAGCCTTTACGATGAAGCGAAAGCGAGTTTTCGTTCTTTGATCCAGCAGACAGGTATTGTCTTCGTCGGGTTCGCCGTAATTTTACTGCTCACCAGAGGCGCACCTTCAGGGTTTATTATTACTTTAACAGTTGGCTTGGGAATTGTTTTTGTTGCTTGGAGCGAGCAGAAAAAATTTAATCTCACGCGAAAAGTCGCTAATCGAACAGAATACGTTGTTTACAGATCAGAATATGTTGTTTACATCGATACCGCGTGCGAATATCGGTGGAAATTGGTGGCAAGCGATGGGAAAACGATCGCGGAATCTGGAGAGAGTTATAAAAATCGTCAAGATTGCTTGTACGATATCAGCTTAGTTAAAGGTTCTTCCAATACTCCTATCGTATATAATCTAGACGCTAAGTTTATGGGATCGAATTCAGTCTAATCGGAATTAGAAGAGTATTATTGATCGCAAAATCGAGTTCTCGTTTCTATTATTTTAGAATAGTTTAGCTATTAAAAAGCGTTCGATATCGTTGATTTTTTTGTTCAAATTTTTCGATGATGGACTCAATAACTTTATGGAGAATGTCCGAGCGATCTGATTTCGTGTAAATAGTGGCTAGATTCGGTAGCCATTCTCTCCCACATTCGATCGAGGGGAATTATTTGACCGGTAAAAGCTTGTTGGAGTCCCTCCTGAATTCCTTCGATCACTATCTCATCGGGAGTGTCCCCGTCGTCGGTTTCGTTTTCGGGTTGGGGATTCAGGACGATCACGACTTGATAAGTACCCTCCGCGATGTCATCGGGTAAGGAAATATTTAAAATATGATCGCTATTGACGGTAACTCGCGCTTGAATGGTGTGCATGGTTTTGAGAGCGGGGGGTATAGTTATACGTTATTTTAATTTTTATCTAGGAGCGATCGCCATTAATTGACGCGCTAGTTGATTGTGTTTCTGGACCAGAAGTTCTCGATCGATCCCCACCAACCTCCCCGCATCTACCACTTTTCGACCGTTAATAAAACTATAATCCACCGAATTCACCTGACAGAAAATAATCGCCGCGATCGGGTCGTGGAGAGCGCCGGCTAATTCCGGTCGATCGAGATCGATCGCGACAAAATCCGCGCACATTCCGGGCGCGAGAAAACCGATATCGTCCCTTCCCAACACCCGCGCGCCTCCTAACGTGGCGATTTCCAAGGCGGACCGCGCCGTCATCGCGTTCGCGTCCCCCTCCCGCACCCGCGCCATCAGGAAAGCCGTCCGCGCTTCATTCAAGAGATTCGAGGTGTCATTGGAGGCGGAACCGTCCACCCCTAAGCTTACCGGAACCCCTCGATCGAGCATCTCCCGGATCGGAGCCATCCCGCTCGCCAGGCGCAGATTACTACAGGGACAATGGGCTACCCCCGTCCCCGTTGCCGCGAACAAGCGGATCGCGCGATCGTCCAACCGCACACAATGCGCGTGCCAGACATCCTCGCCCAGCCAGCCGACGGATTCCGCGTAATCCTCCGGCTTCATGCCGAAAACCGCTAAACTGTAGTCGATATCCGACTGATTCTCCGCGAGATGGGTGTGTAAGCGAACGCCGGGGTTCGATCGGGCCAGGTTCGCCGATTCTCGCATCAAGTCCCGCGTCACCGAAAACGGGGAACAGGGCGCGAGGGTAATTCTCAGCATTGAATACCGATTATTATCGTGATATTTCTCGATTAATCGTTGACTATCTTTTAAAATTTCGTCTTCCTTTTCGACCACCGAATCGGGAGGAAGTCCCCCCTGACTTTCCCCGACACTCATACTGCCCCGACTGGCGTGAAATCTCAGCCCGATCGAGCGTATCGCCTCGATTTCATCATCTAGCTTACTGCCATTCGGGTAAATGTAAAGATGATCGCTCGCGGTGGTACAACCGGATAAGATTAATTCGGCCGCCGCGATTCGCGCGCTAATATCGATCGATTCCGGGGTGAGATTCGCCCAAATCGGGTACAGCGTTTTCAACCAGTGGAATAAACTACAATTCTGCGCCGCCGGAATCACGCGGGTAAGCGTTTGATAAAAATGGTGATGGGTATTCACTAACCCTGGCAAAACAACAAATCGACCTTGTAAATCCAGCACTTCATCGGCTGTTTCCGGTAATTCGGAAGTTTTTCCGACCGATTCGATAACATTATCCCGAACGAATAAAGCGCCGTCGCGAATTTCCCGCCGGTCGGTGTCCATCGTGGCGAGAGTGTGAATGTTTTTAATTAATAAAGTAGACATAGAACGAAGAGGCAGGAGTCGATTGTAGGGGCGCAAGGCTTGCGCCCTATTACAGGGTTCAGGGATTCAAAAAGGAGCGTATCGATCGGGTATTAAATGTTCTCGATCGCTTCCAACAACGCCGTAGAATCCGCCACCGCGCCGAAGACACCTCCCTGCATTTCGATCATCTTTAAAGCGGCTAAATAATTGCCGTAATCGGTCGCACCGGTACAATCGGAAAGTAATAAACACTCGTAACCTCGATCGTTCGCGTCGCGCATGGTGGTATGAACACAAACATCTGTGGTGATGCCGGTCAAGATAATATTATCGATTTTATTGCGCTTGAGAATTAAATCTAAATCCGTCGCGTAAAAGGAACCTTTCCCCGGTTTATCGATAATTACTTCTCCCGGTAACGGCGCGAGTTCGGGAATAATTTCCCATCCCGGTTCACCGCGAACTAGAATTTTTCCGCAGGGGCCGGGGTCGCCGATTCCCGCTCCGATGCGTTGACTACGCCACCGTTTATTCGCGGGTAAATCGGAGAGATCGGGTCGATGTCCCTCGCGGGTGTGGATGATAAAAAAGCCTTTTTCTCGGAACGCTTTTAAGACTTTTCCGATCGGCTCGATCGGCGCGCGGGTTAAGGATAGATCGTAACCCATTTTATCCACATATCCCCCGACACCACAGAAATCCGTCTGCATATCGATGATAATTAGCGCGGTATTTTCGGGGCGTAAATCTCCATTGTAGGGATAGGGATAGGGCGTGGACTTAACATAGATTGCCATGATTTCGCTCTCTCTGTAATCAGAATTAATGTCTTTACAAGTAATTCCCGGTATATTTTCGCCAACTTCCGTATTCGGTGATCTCTTTATGTTGTTCACAGAGAATCGATTCGCCGAGAACTCCTAATACTTCCTGTCCGTCTTCTAATCGCACTTTGCCGATACATAATCCGGGGGGTTCGAGTTGTAAAACTTTGGCGAAACCGACTAGGGGAACCGCCCAAATTTCTACCTCGATCGAGACTCCCCCTTCCTGTACCCGTAACATGGCCGGATGTCGATCGCCGATCGAGAAAAATCGATACACCGGTTCCGTCCGCGCCTCTCTCACGAAAGTGGCATTGACAAGCAGAAGATTTTTGTTATCTTCAAACCCTCGCATCAAGCCACCATTCACCGCTAATTCTACTGTTTCCGTCATAAATTATTGTGAGAAATTATTGTGAAATAATCGGGTTTATTGGTGGATTACGCTTCGCTAATCCACCCTACGATTTCCTAATCGCTCCGTCCGATCGCTCCGGGTAATCCCGATAGGGTACGTTTGGGCGAACAGGTAATAATCATAACTACCAAGGTTAGGATATAGGGAGACGCGTTAAACAGATAGTAATAGGCATCAAAACCTACCGCTTGTAACGCCGGGCCGATCGCCTGCGCGCCCCCGAATAATAGCGACGCGTATAAACATTGTATCGGATTCCAACGAGCGAAAATCACGAGAGCGATCGCCATCAAACCCTGTCCGCTAGAGATACGTTCCGTCCAGCTTCCGGGGTAATACAGGGAAAGATAAGACCCCCCGATTCCCGCGAGAAAACTGCCCGCGACAATACAAAACATCCGTACTTTAAAAATCGAAATTCCCATCGCCCGCGCCGCGTCCGGACTATCCCCCACCGCGCGCACGTACAGCCCCCACCGGGTAGATTTAAAGAACCATTGCATTAGGGGAGCGATCGCTATCCCGATAATAAAAAGAGGAGAGATTTTAAACGCCGATTGTACCGCGGGAATCGAACTCCACTCCGCCAGAGAAATCGCGGGTAATTGCGGCGCGACCGGTTTAATAAACGGTTTTCCCAAGAAAAACGCCAACCCCCCCCCGAAAATAAACATCGCGATCCCCAGCGCGAAATCGCTCACCCGCGGCTGTTGGCACAACCAACCGTGAATGATTCCCAACACCATCCCCGCGAGTCCGGCGACTAAAACCCCGACCCACGGCGATCCGGTGAGATAGGAAACCGCGTAAGCGCTCATCGCCCCGAGTAAGAGCGATCCTTCCAGTCCAAGATTGATTTTGCCGCTTTTCTCCGTCAGACATTCCCCCAAACTCACGAAGAGAAACGGCGCGCTTCCCCTCAGAGTCCCCGCGAGAATCCCCAACGGAACCCCCCACCATCCGATCGTTTCTGTCGCCATTGTTCGATTTCTCTCCCTATCCTGACTTTTTTCGATTCATACCTTCACGGATCACACCGAGGCCGTTTGCCGACTCTCCACCGTTACCGGTTCCTTATCTTTAAAAATGTCGAACCGGCCGTAGAAAGTTTCGCTGTAGAGAATCACGAGGAAGACGATCCCCTGAAACACTAACACCGTAGCGTCCGGTAAACCGTGTTCCCTCTGCAAAATTCCCCCGCTCGCGAGAATTCCCCCGAGGAGAATCGAGACTAACGCCGCCGCTAGAGGGTTATTTCTGGCGACGAAAGCGACTAAAACGCCCCCGTAACCGTAGTTCGCGTTCAGGGACTCGTTCGCTCTCCCGTGAACCGCCGCTACCTCCACCATTCCCGCCAGTCCCGCGCAGGAACCCGCGAGAAAACAGATCGCGGTGGTTAATTTCCCCACGGGTAAGCCGGCGAGACGCGCGGCGCGGATATTGCCCCCGGCGGTACGCGCGGCGAAACCGAAGGTAGTACGCTGGATCAGGAAATAGGCGATCGAACAAGCGATCAACCCGTAGATCAGTCCGTAATGTACCCGCGTCCCCGGAATCGTCCCCAACATATTCGCCTCGATAATCGGGTACGTCGAGGGTTTATTCAGGGAACTCGGATCGCGCATCGGCCCGTTCACGAGGTGATTGAGAATGGCGATCGCTATATAATTCATTAACAAACTACTGATCGTCTCGTTCACCCCGCGATAATGACGTAAAGCGCCGGCGATCGCTATCCAGATCCCCCCGAACAACATTCCCGCCAACGCCATCGCGATCTGTACTACCGGAGGCGGCGCGGAGGATAGGGCTAATCCCACGGAAACCGCGCCCAATCCCCCCATAACGATCGCTCCCTCGTTGCCGATAATCACCAGCCCCAAGCGGGCGGGAAGAACGGTACACAAGGCACTGAGCATCAACGGGGAAGCCCGGATCAACGTATTCTGAAACGAAGTCCACTTCCCGAAAGCCGCCTTATAGATCGAGGCGTACACCCCGAAAGGATTCGCCCCGGCAAAAAAACAGAAAATACCGAAAATGACCAAGGAAACCAGAATCGCGGCGATCGGGATAGCGATCGCTTCCGCCGTTTTCCGCCAGTTGTTTGAGCCGATCATGCAATTTACCGCGACAGAACAGACCGTATACCGTAGGGTGGATTAGCGAAGCGTAATCCACCGAAAAGCGATTCATTTTTGCCCGAATCTCTTTTTGAAGAAATCAACTGGTACTACCGATCACGCCCTCGACTAGCCAATCCATCTGTTCTAGCGCGGGATCTTTCTGTTTGAAGGCTTTTCCGGCATCGATCGCCGATTTGCCCTGATTTGTTTGAATCGCTCCCTTGTAAATCACCATCGAGCCGTCCATAAACTTCGCTTTCGCTGTATCCGCGTCTTTTTTCGCCTTGTCATTGACCGCGGCCGTGTAGTCGGAGATCTTGACGAACTTATCCTGCAAACCGCCGCGCACTAAATGGGGAATCCCGCCATTCATCAGGGTTTTACCCGCTTTAATATCGTTCACGTAGTTCGTGTAAACGCTCGTCCAATCCCATTCCGCGCCGGTGAGATAGCCTTTCGGCGCGAGGGAAGCTTGATTCGCGTGATAGCCGGTGCAGTAGATGCCGCGTTTTTCCGCCGTTTCCATGACCACTTTCGGGCTATCGACGTGACAGGTTAGTACATCGACCCCCTGATCCGCCATACTGTTCGCGGACGAGGCCTCTTTGACCGGTTCCGCCCAATCGCCCGTGAAAATGACCTGCGTGGTGATTTTCGGGTTAACGCTCCTCGCGCCTAACGTGTAGCTATTAATATTCCGCAGGACTTGGGGGATCGGTTTCGCGGCGACAAAGCCTAATTTCCCCGATTTTGTCATGTGACCGGCGATAATTCCGGCGATATATTGCGCCTCGTCGATGTAGCCGTAGTAACTGCCGATGTTCTTGGGATGAACGCCGTCTTTATACAATCCCCCGCAGTGGAAAAACTGTACTTCGGGATATTCCGCCGCCATTTTGAGGATATGGGGATCGAAATAACCGAAAGAGGTCGGGAAAAGCACTTTCGCCCCGTCCTGCTCGATCATGCTCCGCATCGCTTCCTGTACTTCGGTCGTTTCCGGTACGCTGGCCTGTTCGACGATCTTGATGCCGGGAAGCTTGGCGAGACTGGCCGCGCCTTCCGCGTGGGCTTGGTTGTAACCGAAATCGTCCTTCGGCCCGACGTAGATAAAGCCGATCACCAGATCTTCCGCCGATCCCGTGGGAGAGGCCGCCGAGGTGGAGGGAGTCGAGTCATTTTTCGCCGGGGTGCATCCGGTTCCGAATTTCGTGGTGACACCAAAAGCCGTGGTCGCTAGTATCCCGCGCAGGATCTGACGACGAGAGAGATGGTATTGTCTCGGAGTCATGACGGATCGATCGCTCCTAATATTTGCAAAAGTACGGGATGACACCAGACTTCCGTATCTAGTGATTCAGCCTGCCCCAAAAAATAGATCATAGTGTCTACGGCCTACTGTATACCGAGATACATTTAGCTTTGGGTAAGCTTGTTACGATTTTTACGATTTAACCGAATAATTAGGTGTGAGAAGGTATGAATTCGGAAATTAGTGCTGGAAAAGCGCGACATCTCTTCGCGCCTATTTTTTACGGGTCTTTACTGCTATCTACGTTCGGTGTCGCCGGGGCGAAAGCGCAACAAATTCCCCCCGATCCCTCCATGCGACAGATCCCGAAGGTGTCTCAACTGCAAAATAACACGCTACCGACCCCCTCGAAGCCGATGTCGCAGGTAACGAGCGTGAACCAATTACGGGATGTATCGCCGACCGCGTGGGCTTACGAGGCTCTGCGGAGTCTGGTGGAACGCTACGGTTGTATTGTCGGTTATCCCGATCGAACCTTCCGCGGCGATCGAGCGTTAACCCGATGGGAGTTCGCGGCCGGTTTGAACGCCTGTTTGAACACGATCGAGCGACTGCTCCAGGATAATATTACGGTTCTTAAAGAAGATATTGACAAACTCAAACGATTGGCGGAGGAATTTCAAACCGAACTCGCCGCGTTGGGCGCGCGGGTCGATAATCTAGAAAATCGAACCGCTTTTCTCGAAGATCATCAATTTTCCACCACGACCAAATTAAGCGGCTTGGTCTTCATGAACCTCACGGGGGCCGACGCGGGGGGCGATATCCGGGTCAATGCCACCAATCTGAACGTTCCGCTAGAGTTCCGATCGCCCGGCCGCGATCCGGCCACCGGACAACCGATCGTGCAGAAACAACCGGATAACGCCCAGATCACCTTTAGTTTCCTCACCTGGCTCACCTTCTCCACCTCTTTTACCGGGAAAGATACCCTCGTCACCCAACTCGCGGCCGGTAACGGGAACTCCCCGGCGAACGTGTACGCCTCGGCCGGACAATATAATACCTTCGGGGTTCCCTTCACCGATCAGACCGCCGGGCCGGACGTGGGGGTTCCCGACGTGATCATCCGCGAACTGTTCTACAGTTTCCCCCTCCTAGATAACGTGCAGGTCGCCGTGGGTCCGCGGATCAACTGGTATCGCTACTTCGACAATAACCGGTTCACCTTCTTCCTCAACGGCGCGGGTAGTTTTAACTCCGGGGGCAGTACCCTGTTGAACGCGATCGATCGGGGCGCGGGCGCGGTGGTTTCCTGGAAAATTATCCCGCAATTACAACTGAACGTCGCCTATCTCGGTGAGGCCGATGAATTCCTACCCGGCGCGCCGCTTTTTAATACCGCCAGCGATCCGAACAAAGGATTATTCGGCGGAACCAACACCACTACCGCCGAGTTAAGTTTCTCGCCGAGTAATAACTTTACCGCGCGTTTCCTCTATACCTGGAGTAACCTGCAAGCGCTCGGCGGCACGATCGGCGGCGCGACGGGAGAACCTCTGTACGGGATCGCCGACGCGGGGCCGGGCCGGGGTCTGGACGTGAACCCCAACGATGGCGGTTTGGGAACCTCTCCCGCGAATACTTTCAGTTTTAACTTCGATTGGCTGGTTTTTGACGGATTCGGGCTTTTCGGTCGCTATACCTTCGGCAATACCATCCTGAAACCGATCGATCGACCGGTCAACGCGCAGGCCTTTCAAGTCGGTTTCGCGTTGCCCGATCTCTTCAAGGAAGGCGCGCAGGCAACCGTCTCTTTCCTCGTTCCTTTCGATGTAGTCGCGGGGGAAAAATATCTCGTCTCTAACGGGGGCAACGGGGGAACCCAGTACGAGATCGAGGGAACCTATTACTACCCGATCACCAACGGGATCGCGATCGTTCCCTCGGTATTGTTCATCGGTCATCCGAATAACTTTAGCAATAACCCGAGTATTCTCGTCGGCAATATGCGCCTTCAGTACAGTTTCTAACCCAAGTTGTTAGTTACAATTCTCGCCCTCTAAACTCTCGTTTCGATCCCCCCTACCCCCCTTAAAAAGGGGGGAAATGAAAAAAAGTCCCCCTTTTTAAGGGGGATGCGCGGGGGATCGGCCAGCTAGGATTTATAACTAGCAACTTACGTTTTCTAGAACGAGCGATCGGCGGAAATAAAATCTGCCGATCGCTACTCTCTAAATTACCAGCAGGGTTTCGATAAATTGATTCCACGTTAGCGCGGTTCCTCCTACCCTCTGCCGGAGGAATAACCGTTCCGCTTTGGAGAGAGGCGGTTCCCCGACGCTGGCCATGGCGACGTTCATTTCATCGGCGCTGATTAAATCATCGTGATTCTCGTCGATCGGGATGAAATAGTTCGCGAATCGATCGTATTGCGACATCAATAGGCGATGTCGTAATAATAATTCCCCGAACTCTTCAAAGTCGATCTTGCCACTACCATCGCTATCCATTCCCTGAAAGAGTCGTTGGAATTCGCTTTCCGGTAACGGCTTACCGATTCGCTGTAAATAACCCGTTAATTCCGCCACGGATACTCGCCCGTTCCCATCCCGATCGATCGCGTTGAAGACATAGCGTAAATCACCTTTGACGGAATCGGGGGCATCCTCGAAAAGAAAATTGTGTTTCTCTCCCACCACGGCCGCTTGTAGTCGCAGACGGCTGTTCTCGATAATCTTTTTCGCCACCAGAAAACGCTCTCGGTGTTCCTCCGGACTGGCGACCGTGTGTAGGGCGACCGGGACGAGGGAAGGGATCGATTTCTGTACGAGTAACAGACAACCGATCGTGACGATGGCGAAAGGAACCGAGAGAACCGGTAAACGGACGAGCGAGAAAACGGGGGCGAGGAGAAAGCTTAAACAAGCCGCTAGAAACGAGCAGAGCGCCGCTAGAGCGATACTGAGACGGGTCGGGGCGTAGAAAACCCCACCGATCGCCACCGCGGTCAGAACCGCGTTATAGCCCCAGAGCATCAGATATAGCTCGTCGGGCTTGGCTTCTAAGAGTAAACCCGCCAAAATATACATGATCCCGCCCATCATGGCGACTAACGCCCCGATCGGCGTACAGATCGCTACCCCGACCATGATCAGGGCGATCGAGAGCGGTTTATCCGAGAAAAAGACCCCGGCCAGACCGACGTGAAAGCTCTGCATCAGGCGGACGGGATCGTAATCGCCCGTGGCGAAGGGCGCGGGAGCCGGCCCTAAATCGAAAAACGGTTGCGGGATAAAGGCGACTAAAAACAAAAATGGCAATAAAACACCGTTAAAAGGGATTCCTAGCGGGGAAACTCGAAATTTTTTCGTGAACCATAAGCCCACGGTTTCCATCACCACCGAGGTGAGGGCGGCGAGAACGATCGTGGCGATCGCCCACGCGGGATTCCCGTTGCCATTTCCGAACTGACCGAAAAAACCGAGGGCCGCGCCGATTAACAATCCGTTCAAACCGTAAATCCCGTCGCGAACCATGAAGGGATTCGATTTTAACGCTTTCGCCGCTAGGGTAGCCGAGGCCGAACCGAGAAAACTTAGCAAGCCCATCCAAGGAGCCTGAAGCATCATGGCCAGCCAGATCAGCAAACCGCTCAGGGGATTGTTGACGAAAATCACCTGCGCGATCCCGCGGAAAGTGGCGTTGAGAAAATCGAGAACCGGATTGGCGGCGAGTCGTTGACTCAGGGAAGGCATGGTTCCCAACCCCGTCCACCAGGGAAGGGGCGGCGAGGAGTCTAGGTTCGGGGCGAGAACCCGAGAGATAATTTCTTGTAACGGTAGATCTTCGGATTCCGTGACAGCATTCTGGAGTTCTGACATGATAGATGGAGATTTTTGCTTTATCGTTGTTGATAGTTGTTATATTGACGCTGATTTCCTTGCGGATTTACTTGCCGAGAACGGTTGCCGAGATAACGGTTTTTCCCGGTATCCTTGTCGGGAGCGGTGTTGTCGGTATTGAGAAACGTTAAATACTGTCCCTGTATCCAGCCTTCCGTTTTAGCGGTGTTGTCGAAACGGACGCGATACCAGGAAAATCCCCGATTCACGCCCATCTGTTCGAGAATGGTCACTCCATCGCCGGAAAGTCCGTAGCCGAGGCGATCGAGCTTCGTGTCGGGTTTCGGATAGACGGAGATCTCGAAGTTCGGCGAGTCCGCGGTTAGGGTCGCGGGTCGATCGATCCCCTGATTACTTTGATTTCCCGCCGCTAAGGCCGTTCCCCCCCACAGGGCGATCGTCAGCGCGAGCAGTAGACCGAGCGCTCGTTTTAGCATTTTTACTCCCTCTTAAGCAAAAATAAAGTTCGCTTGACTTGTATACGGAATACAGTATACAAATGAGGGAAGAGGGTCGAATCAATTCCTCCTGTATTTTTTAATACTGCTCGTTAGAGTTCGGTAGCCTAAGAGACATTCCGCCCCCGAAACATCGCCTAAAACGGAAAACAGCGCGACCGTCATCTATCTATAGTCACGGGAATGGACGAAAAGTTTATGGAAGTACAATCGATCGAAAAGCCACCGATCACTAAAAATCCGCTTTTTCTGGTCGCTCCCTTCTTTTTTCTGGGAACGGCGATGGTGGTGATGAAATTCATCATCCCCAACACCACGCCTCTCTTTCTCGCCGCCTTTCGCTTACTACCCGCCGGAACCCTGATCCTTCTCGGCGCGGCCTATTTCCAACTGCCGCAACCGAAAACGGTGAAAGCCTGGTTATGGATCGCCCTGTTCGCGCTGGTGGACGGCGCGATGTTTCAAGGCTTCCTGACCGCGGGACTGGTACACACGGGAGCGGGAATCGGCGCGGTGTTAATCGACGCGCAACCGCTGGTGGTGGCTTTACTGTCGCGTTGGCTATTCGCCGAGACGATCGGAGTCTGGGGATGGCTGGGTCTGTCGATCGGGATCGCGGGGATCTGTCTGTGCGGTTTACCGGAAAGCTGGATTTACGGCATTCTCAACGGCCAGATCACCTTTTCGGATATCCTGCAAAGTGGCGGACAGCTAACTTGGAGCGGGGTTTTACAAAGCGGCGAGTTACTGATGCTTTTATCGGCGCTTTCCATGTCCTTCGGGACGATTATCGTGCGCTACGTCAAAAAACACGTCGATCCGATCGTCGCGACCGGTTGGCACATGATTTTAGGCGGTATCCCGTTAATCCTTCTCTCGTACTTTTGGGAAACGAATCAGATCTCGAATCTACACCTGAACGACTGGATGGGATTGAGTTACGCGACCATTTTCGGGACGGCGATCACCTACGGGATCTTTTTCTACCTCGCGGCCACGGGCAATATTACCAGCGTCAGCGCGTTGATCTTTCTGACTCCCGTTTTCGCCCTTCTCTTCAGTAGTCTTCTGCTAGAGGAAAAACTGAATACCCTGCAATGGATCGGGGTTAGTTTCACCCTGGTTAGCGTGTATTTGGTTAACCAACGTCAGGAGATCGTCACCCGATTCGACGCGTTAAAGAAAAAAGTCGCGCCAGTCGCGGAATCGATTCCCGTGAACGCGGAAAACTCGATCGAGTGATATCCGGAATTGATTCGACTTTTCCCTTCAATATACTTCATGGAGAATTTCCACATGATCCGTCGGTTTATCGCTAGTATCGCCCTCGCACTCGTAATTATCCTGAGCGTCGCCATCTCTCCCGTCCTCGCGGAACAACAATACAGCCAATCGCAACAAGTACCCGAACAAACCGAGCAAAAATCCACCCAAAAACCTTATACCCAAACACAACAAATGCCCCCGCAGACCGAGCAAAGAGCGAGTCAAAAACCCTACACTCAATCCCAACAATCCTACGAGGGGCAAAAACAATACAGCCAAACGCAACAGAAACCCGGTAGCGAATCCGAAGACTAAAAACCGAGATCTCGCGCGAGTCCAACCCCGGAAAAGATCGGGACTCGCGCGACGATCCGATAAGCCGTATAGCGCGGGGGCAAACCATGTCACAGACCGATACCTCTCGGGAAAACATTCTCGCGGATCGCTCGAATTCCTGCGCGAGTCTGGTGATCGAACATCGCGTCGCGCGGGGAAAAGAAGGGGAATTTCAACAATGGCAAGAATCCCTCACCTCCGCCGTTACTTCTTTCCCCGGCTATCTGCGTACCGATCTTTCCCCTCCCGTAACCGGTGCGCAGGATAAATGGTACGCGATCGTCTACTTCGACACCCCGGAAAACTTGAATCGCTGGGTGGATTCATCGGAGCGTCGGGCGTTAGTGAAAAAAGGGGAAGAACTTTTCGGCTCCTATCAGTATCGCTCTTTGAAAACGGGGTTAGAAAGTTGGTTCACGCCGGAATCCGATGAGGCGGAAGTGACGATTCCCGCTTGGAAGCAAAACTCGATCGTCCTCCTAGGATTGTATCCGACGGTCATGCTTCAAACGATTCTTTTTTCCGCTCTCGGTGTGATGAGTTCCTGGCCGTTATCGGTTTCGATGTTAGTGAATAATTTTATTTGTTGTTCCCTGCTCACCTGGATCGTGATGCCGCCGCTCTCGCGTTGGTTTAACTTTTGGATAAAAGATCGAGCGGAAAATTCGCGGGCGATCGATCTCGCTGGTTTGTCGATCGTTTCTATCCTTCTGTTAGCGTTAACCAGGATTTTCTACACGATCGCCGATCGAGATCCTCTCTTTATTCATCGGACGTTAGAAATAGTTTATCATCGTTTTTTAGGATAAAAGCCAGAAAATAACGTGCGAGCTTATTCAATTAAAAACAAAAAAAGTCTTAAAAATTACTAAAATTTGCTAAGATCAACTGTAAACTTATTTTAGATCGATAAAAAATAATCAAAAAGGTATTGATTGGCGAGAAAATTTTCTCTCGATCGATCCCGTTCACGCTCGCGATAACCCCTTCCCCGAAACGACAATAGCCATGACCGAAGATACTATTTTTCCCGAAAAAGGACTAAAAGCGTACCGAGCTTCTTTATTAGATTTTGTAGACGATCCTTTTTACGCGCCCGAATTGGATTGCGTTCGATTTTTTGCCGATGGTCTTCTCGTGGTAGATAACGGACGGGTCAAAGAAATCGGCCCCTACGAGGAACTGATCGATCGCTATCGAGAGATCCCGATCTCTTCCTATCCGGGGATGCTGATCATGCCCGGTTTTATCGATACCCATATCCATTACCCGCAGACGGAAATGATCGCCGCTTTCGGGGAACAACTTTTACAATGGTTAACCAAATACACCTTTCCCACGGAAGGCAAATTCAAGGATAAAGAATACGCCAAAAAGGTCGCCGCTTTCTTCTTACATGAATTACTCCGCAACGGAACCACCACCGCGCTCGTTTTCGCGGCCGTGTACCCGGAATCGGTAGACGCGTTTTTCGAGGAAGCCTACAGCCGGAACCTGTGCATGATCGCGGGGAAGGTGATGATGGATCGCAACGCGCCGGATTTTCTCCTCGATACCGCGGAATCCTCCTACACCGAAAGCAAGGAATTAATCGAGAGATGGCATAAAAAAGGACGGTTACGCTACGCCGTCACCCCTCGCTTTTCGATCACTTCCACCAACGCGCAGTTAAAGATGGCGGGAAGATTATTAAAAGAATATCCCGACGTGTATATGCACACTCACTTATCGGAAAATGTCGATGAAGTGGCTTGGGTGAAAGAATTATTTCCCGAATGTAGCGGCTATTTAGATACCTACGATCGAGCGGGATTGGTGGGAGAGCGATCGATCTTCGCGCACGGGGTTCAATTAACCGATGAAGAGTTTAAACGGCTCTCCGAAGCGAGATCGGCGATCGCTTTCTGTCCCACTTCTAATTTATTTCTAGGGAGCGGGCTTTTTAAACTCGAACAGGCTAAATCCTCGGAGTATCCCGTGAAAGTGGGACTGGGTACGGATGTCGGCGCGGGAACCAGTTTCTCGATCCTGCAAACCGCCAATGAAGCCTATAAAGTCGCCCAATTACGAGGGCAGAAAGCGACCGCTTTTCAATCGCTCTACCTCGCCACACTAGGGGGAGCGAAAGCGCTAGAGTTACACGATCGTATCGGTAATTTCGAGGTCGGCAAAGAAGCCGATTTTATCGTCCTAGATATGCGGGCCACCCCCCTGATGACTTTCCGAAATCCCGCGCCGAAACCGTCCACGATCGAGGAATTGGCCGACGCGGCGTTTACCCTGATGATCATGGGAGACGATCGGGCGATTCACGCGACCTATATTATGGGAAATTTAGCCTACGAGAAATCCTAAGCTATCGATAATAAGAAAAAGGAGTCGGAAGATTACCGGCTCCTAAAATTTATTTGGTTAGGGAAAACTTGATGTTACGAGCGAGCGGTGTCGCTAGAGGACTGCTGTTGATTCTGTCCTTTATCCTGATTGGATTGATTATTGTTGAAGAAACTAGATTCCCGCTGTTCTTGCCGGTTTTGATCGTTATTTTGGGAATTCTGCCCGTTATTTTGAGCGTATTGATTATCCTGCAAGAATTGGTCATTGTTGGGGGAATAGCCATCCTCTCGATCGTAGCGATCTTGGAAAGTCGGGTTTGACTGTTCCGCGCTCTGTTGTTGGAACCATCCCTCGGCGCGCGCGGTCGCGGGAAGAGAGACAAAGGTAGTCACGGCTAGGAAAGCGATCGCTAAAATCGAGAAAATTCTACGGAGCATATTGAGTTTATCCTTGTTGATAAGACATCGAGAATCGGTAATCATTCCTAACGGGAAGAATTTTGATATTTTTCATTCGTTCTCTAACCGACTCTAGGCTTATCTTATCTAGCGATTTCTACCCTTCAATTCCCCCGATCGGGCGAACCGAGCGGATGAAGTCCTCCAGAAAGGCGGAAGGGGCTAAGGAATAGAAAAAGATAGCACGTTCAAGACGATACTGACACCGGCCGATCGGGTACAAATCTCTCCTCTCAAGAAGAAAAGTGTTCGGGGGGAGTCGGAGCCTCTGCCTTCTGCCTCCTCTGACAAAAACCGAGGGGAATAATTCAATTATAAAAATTTGTAAATTTTTTAAATCTAGAGACGGATAACGTGCATCGATCGAACCGGGTAAGATACAGGACATAAACAACAAATCACTAGCTTGGAATTGGAATCATGGAAACTCGTACACCCACTCCTACCCCCAATATTACGACTCCCGCTCCCGCCTATAACGGAAAAGATCGTAACGCTTTCCTATTCGGCTGGACCCCTCAAGCGGAACTGTGGAACGGTCGTCTCGCTATGATCGGTTTCCTCGCCTATCTCCTCTGGGATCTCGCGGGTTATAGCGTCCTTCGCGACGTGCTTCACTTCCTATCTTATCCCTCCACCTATTAGAAGCTTCGATCTTTCTCCGATGAACTAGCTCCTTCCCATTTGCCAAAAAGCAGACGTGAGGTTTCGTCTGCTTTTTTCGTGTTTAATTGTCGGGCTTTTTCCCGAAACCGTTAATAATAATTGCCCACCTTGCGATGGTGAACGGCGGTTAAACTATCGGGTTTAGAAACGCGTCCGTCGGTCACTTGACTATACACGATCCAGTGATCGTTACACTCCAGGCGACCGCTCACCTCACATTCTAAATAGGCTAACGCGTCCGCAAGAATCGGCGAACCGTGACCGGACGATCGGGTGTTGACCCCGGCGAAACGATCTTCCCCCGGCCCGAACCGTTTAAGGAAGTGTTTCATCAGGAATTGATAGTTTCCTTCCTCCAGAATATTGAGGACGAAACGATCGCCCACCTGTAATAACGACTCGATCGCCCGATCTTTCGCCACCGCGACGGTAAAACCGGGGGGATCGAAACTCGCTTGCATTACCCAGGACGCGACCATCGCCCCGCTCCGATCGCCTTTTTTGGTGGTAATAATATACAATCCGCCGCTAATGCGCCCGATCGCCTTATCGAGATCCGTATCCAGGGATCTCCGCTGTTTTACCTTCGTTTCCTGGGTTAACGCCTGTCCCATGTCCGTCCCGGCTTCCTCGCACCGTTGATAGAGATTATCGGTGGGAATTTCCGGGACGCGGATCGGTTCAAAAGCTTTGGCGAGGCCGATCTCGCGGAATTTGTTCAAAAGCGGGAAAATCGGTTCATCATCTTCGCCGTGGGCCTCGAACATCCCGATCGATTGTTTGGCAGAGACCGAAGCGAGCAGGGTTCCCAGATTGCCGGTGATCTCCGCGAAATGAGCGCCGGAGGCCGGGGGAGTGCCGAGAACGATCCCGACGGCGATCGAGGCGAGTTCCTTCACTTCTTGGGGATCGGCGGATTTGAGATCGAGGGTTTCCACCGCCACCCCGGTTTTGACGATCCCCTTGGCGATCGCTTGCGATAGGCGATCGCTATACCCGTAGTCGGAAACGTAAAACACGGCGACGGTTTTCTCGCCTTTCGTCTGCGCTTGACTCCAGTGGCGATAGCGTTCCATCAGTTCGGCGCGGTTATATTTCAAAACCGGGCCGTGACCGTTAGCGACGAGATTGATCTCTCCGAGCGGTTCCATCCGTTTCATCGCCGAGAGAACCGATCGCGCGTTGGGAGCCATCAGACACTCGTAGTAGAAGCGATAATCGGGTTCGATGACGCTTAAATCTTCATCGTAGAGGTCATCGGAACAGTAGTGCATTCCGAACGCGTCGCAGGTGAACAGAATCCCCGTCGCTCGATCGTAGGTGAAAATGGTATCCGGCCAGTGAAGGTTCGGCGCGTTGATAAATTCCAGGACGTGACCGTTACCGAGGTCTAAAGTATCGCCGTTTTTGACGATCCGGTGTTGGAAGGGGTGATGAACGAGGTCTTCTAGGAACTGGATCGCCACTTTCGAGCCGACGACGGTAACATCGGGGACTAATTCCACAAAATCCCGGACTAGACCACTGTGGTCGGGTTCGGTATGGCTGATGACGAGATAATCGATCGTTTTCGGGTCGATCAATCCGTTCAGCGTATCGAAGTACAATCGGCGGAATTTCTCGTGAGAGGTATCGACGAGGGCGATTTTTTCACCGCGGACGAGATAGGAGTTATAGGTCGTCCCGTTTTGCAGACCGAACTCGATATCGAAGCGATCGCGATCCCAATCTAGAGAACGAATCGCGGTCGTATCCCCCGTGAGTTCGGCGACCTGCATGGATAGGCGTTTCGTCTTGACCGGTGTTGCAACCATCAGCCCCCTCCTGTTTGTTAAGTTTTTTATCTTTCCCCCTATTGTGGCACGGTTTGGGGTAGGTGAGGGGATGGGGGGATGAGCGGAGGGAGATGGGGAGACGAGGGAGGAGGAAGGGTAAAGGGGAAAGGATTCAGAACGCTCTTTTTCCTTTTCCCCTTCCCCTTTCCCCCTTGCCCGAAAAACCTCTCCACTGGGGCGCGACTAACCCGCGGCGCTGGCGGGACGGGTGACGGTTCCCGTGGGGGAGGGTTTGCGGCTGGTGGAATTGGCCTCGATCGGGGCGAATTCGATATGGTTGAGTAGGGTGGTCACGAAAGCGAAGAGTAAAAAGGGCAGGGATAGGAGAACGACGAGGCCGACGGTGGCGAGGGCGAAAATCTGCCGGGTACTACTCCAGAGAGCGAGGCCGGAAGCTAACGTTAGAAAGATGACGATCAACCAGACGATGATCTGTCCGTAGATGTCCCCGAACGTGAGGGTGCAGATCATCCGGTAGTTGCGAAAGTCCTTATCCATAGCTGTGAATCCTTGATGTATTTCCTCTATTTTTTTTAGGGTAGACGGGGGATTCGATCGGGATCGATATTTAAAGATTTTTCTAAACACGTCTTCACGAAACTTCACGATCGACTTTGGAAAAAAATCAAAATTTTTCCCGTACCTGCCGAACCGGAAGACTAGGCTAGAGGGAAAAGACGATCGAACCTAACTTGGAGGCAAGAGCCGGATATGGCAGGCGCGAGTATAGTACAAGAACGGGATTACACCCTGATCATCGATAAAAGCGGTAGTATGTCCACCGCCGATCCCCCGACCGGTCTCTCCCGTTGGGAGATCGCCCGCGAATCCACCCTCGCGCTGGCGAGAAAATGCGAGGAGATCGATCCGGACGGTATAACGGTCTATCTCTTCTCCGGGCGTTTCCGACGCTACGATAATGTCACTTCCGATAAAGTGACCCAGATCTATCAGGAAAACGAGCCGATGGGTCGAACGGATCTGGCCGGCGTACTTCAGGACGCGCTCGATAGTTATTTCCAGCGCAAGGCCGCCGGAAAAACGAAACCCAACGGGGAAACCATTCTCGTCGTCACCGACGGGGAACCGGACGATCGCAGAGCGGTGATGAAACAGATTATCGAGGCATCCCGGAAAATGGAGCGCGACGAGGAACTGGCGATTTCCCTGATTCAAGTCGGTCACGATCGCCAGGCCACCGAATTCCTCAAAGCGCTCGACGATCAACTCGAAGGCGCGGGCGCGAAATTCGATATCGTCGATACGATCACGATCGACGACATGGAAAATATGACCCTAGCCGAAGTGTTACTCAACGCGATTACCGATTAGGTCGATCGGGGAGCGGGGAGTTTTTCGGGGAAAAGGGGAAAGGGGAAAGGGAAAAAGCGTTCTTCATCCTTTAACTTTTGCCCTTTCTCCTAGCCCATCTCCCCACTCCTGTCTCCTGACTCCTGACTCCTGACTCCTGATTTTTGCCGGAATCGCTACGTGAAGAAGAATCGGGCCGTGTTACTCGTGTCTAGATTCGCCCCGATATTAGCGGTGGTAAACCCGGAAATCCCCGTTAGGGTTGCTAAAATCGCGCCGGTTCCGAAACCGCTATTCCCGGCGATCCCGTCCCCCACCCGGAACGCGGTTCCCGTGCTAGAGGAAACCACATCGATCGAGGCGATGTTGGTAAAACTCAGTTTATCGCCGCCGGTTCGGGAGAATTCGTTCACCGTATCGGTTCCGTCCCCGGAATTGTACCGAACGAGATCGACGGCGTTATCGTTATTCCCCAGGTTGAGAACATCATTACCCGCGCCACCGGTCAGAATATCGCCCCCCGCGCCACCGGTCAGGGTATCGTTCCCCGCGCCGCCAGCGAGACTATTATTGCCCCGATTTCCCACGATAATGTTATTTAACTCGTTGCCCGTGCCGCTAATATTGGCCGTTCCCAGTAGGGTTAAATTTTCTAGATTCGCCCCCAAGGTCCAAGTCACGTAGGATCGAACCTCGTCGGTACCGGCGTTCAGACCTTCCGTAATCACATCGTTACGATTATCGACGATGTAAATGTCACTCCCCGCGCCACCGACTAAACTATCGGTACCCGCGCCCCCGTCGAGGCTATCGTTCCCCGCGTTACCGTTGATCGTATCGTTACCGGCTCCCCCTAATAGAGAATCATTCCCGGTCGTCCCGTTCCTCGTGATACCCGCCGTGAAAAGATTCGAGCCGGATTCAACGGCCCCGCTGTCAATTTGACCGTCCGATCGAGCGGCCCCCCGTCCATCGGTCGTCAACCCGGAATTCACGCCGCCATTCACGGCCGGACTCCCTTCTAACAAAGCTCTCGTGAGAATCCCGCCGCCGTTATCCTGCAACGCGCCGAGAAAGGGATCGGCGAGTCGGACGTTATTGGTAATATTCACGTCGCTCGGATCGGTGGGGTTTTTCGGCGGCCATTGAAAATTCCCGCCGCCATCGGTGAATTGAGTGCCGGTATGTTGTTTGATATTCCAAGGATTTCCCCCGTTCTTCGCGGTATTATCGACGGCGATCGTGTTGGTCAGTCTGACATTTAAACCACCGCCCCAAAAAGCCCCGCCCTGAAATCCGGCGCGATTTTCCGCGAAGGTACTATTCGTAATATTCACGGGATTCGAGCCGTTCACGAAGGTTACGGCCCCGCCTAATCCGTTACCAACCCCGTCGTCGGCCACATTGTTAGAAAAGGTACTATTGACAATGCTTCCGGGTGAGGTTTCCCCGACCCACAGACCGCCCCCCTGACTTAAGGCCGAATTATTGGCGAAAGTGGAATTGGCGATCGAAAATTCGGCGTTACCGATCCGTAAACCGCCGCCTAAAGCATCTCCCCTACCGTCTTTGATGACCTGATTATTGAGAATTTGAACTCGATCGAGCGCGATTTTGTCGAGGGCATAGGCGAAGAGAAATAATCCCCCACCTTGTCCCGCGCCTTTATTGCTTTCAAAGCGACTATTGGTAATGGAAATATTCCCGCCGATCGAGTCATTGGTGTAGGCGCTCGCGCCGTCGGTATAAATCGCCCCACCGTAACCAGCGGTCCCGTAGCCCACAGCCCCGGCCGTCGTATCGTTGCCAGTAAAAGTCGAATCTTTCACGATCAATTGACCCAGGAGACTATTGATCGCCCCGCCGTTAATTCCTTTGTTATTGGTAAATCGGGAACCCAGTACCGTTAAACTCCCCTCGCTTTTAGTTGCGATCGCCCCCCCACCCCTCTCACTACGGGCGGAAGTTCCGTCATTGCCGGTAAACTGACTATTAATTACGGTGGTATTACTCCTCCAACCGGTGAAGATCCCTCCCCCGAAAGCGGCAACATTATTATCGATCTGGCAATTCTCGACCTGTAAAGTCGTGTAGGAGGCCGTTTTAATCGCCGCCCCCGCGGTCGCCTCGTTATTGGGATCGGTTCCGCTTAGTTTGCCGTTCGTCAGGATGAGATTTTTAAAACTTACGTTGACCCCTTGATAGTTGGCATTGTTCAATACTTCAAAGATACGACTGGCGTTATTTCCGCTAATTTTTAATCCCGTCGCACCCGAACCATCAATGGTGAGATTTTTATTGATATTTAATTGTCCGCTCGTGAGCGTGATGATCTTGTTGGCTAGGGTAGAGGAAAATTGAATCGTATCTCCCGAAGCGGCACTGGCGATCGCCTGTCTCAAAGAACCCGCCCCGCTGTCGGCATTGGTCGTCACGGTGATAATTGCCATATTTTTATATAGTTTCGATCGAAACTATCTACAAGGTTAATTATTTTTTGATCAAAAATTTAATCGTGCTACACTTTTTTAGTGTAGTCTGAATATAGAAATAAAAAAAACAGTATATGTACCGAAACCGATAGGCGGTATATTTACCGAAACCTATCGGGACTTTTTCGATCCGGTTCGGTAGAATTTACGGTTCTTACGAGGTTATGGTGATAAGCGAATCTTATCGAAGAAAAGGCGTATGCTTCATGCTCCTACCCTCAACACATCGAGCGATGGTCGGGCGCGAGTCTCGCGCTCGAATGTAACGTGGGAAATATTTTTCACCTCTCATACCCTTCATTGTTGAAGGTCTAAAAAATTCAAAAATTAGAATTATCAAAGATAAATTAGCTATCTTTTTGAAGTTTTTGGCGATAATATTCTGTCTTATGATTCCTAACTTTCTACCAGCAACTCAAGGCATTATTCCAATGATAAATCTCTTGGATTTGTCATGCCAATCTTGAAGATATAAATCGATTAATTCCTGATAAGAAATATCCTTTTCCTTAGCTTTCTTCTCAAAATACTTAATTACTTCAATTCCTAAAAACAAGGTTCCTTGTTGCTTTAATTGTCGGAAAAAAGAATTAGGACGACTTTTCAGGTTAGCAAGGTCGTATTCACGTTTCATCAGGATTATCCTCTATATTGTTGACTTTCGTTTTTAGTAGCTTTTCGGGCTAAAAATAATTCTAATTACCGATTCTTCTCCCTGTAAGTCGTATTATTTTTACGACAATTAAATCAATTTATAGAGAAGAAACTGATTGATAGGGAATGATTTCTTCTAGTTTGTTTCCTAAATTTTCTCTGGCTACATCCAATTCATAGGCTTTTTGTAAATTCATCCATAGTTCAGCACCGGTAGTAAAGAAACGTCCTAACTTTAAAGCGATGTCTCCCGTGATATTCGCGTCTCTTTGTAGGATTCGGAAGAGAGTTTCTTCCGAAACATGAATTCTTTGGGCAAGCTGAGAAATAGTAAGATCGATTTCTTCTAATTCATCCGCGAGAATTTCACCGGGGTGAATTGGTCTCTTCCACTCGTTCATCGTAAACCTCCCTTAATGATAGTCAACAATTTCAACGTTATAGGGCGCATCATCCCATAAAAAACATATCCGATATTGGTCATTGATCCGAATACTGTATTGACCGATTCTATCTCCTTTTAATCGTTCCAAGCGATTGCTCGGTAATCCCGCTAATGCCTCTAATGTATTGGCACTATCTAAAATTCTTAATCTTTTGAGAGCGAGTCTTTCTATCCCGGAGAACTTTTTGACGAACTCCCGATTATAAAGTTTTTCCGTATCTTTACAACGAAAACTTTTAATCATAGACTATTTCGCTTCTTGTACGGGATCGAACCCTGAAGATTTGATTCTCTCTCTCTCTCTTTGTCTTGGATACTAGCTTCATAACGAATCATATCTTGTTTTCTCCCTCGGGAGAATCCACGGAAGACTGTTCGGAGGGATGGCTTTTTTTCCGAAGCTAAGATGAATTTAATGATGAATCGATCGAGATTGTCCGATCGCTTTTCCGGGAAGAGAATATTTTAAAGATCATTGGTTGACGGTGGTTGTCGATCGCATAACGCCATTATAACCATCGGGTTTTCCCGCGAGAGACAGACGCGGCGGGCGAGAAAACCCGATCGAACCGTAAAAGGTCGCGCTCGGATTCGGGAAAAGGCGAACGAGAGGAATCCCTCTCGCGGTTCCCCCGATCGCCCACGAGTGTAGTACAATATATTTCAAGGTATGCTAAAACACCTCAAAGCCAAGAGGAGAAGGAAACTACTACAATAAAAAAGTGAACGAATATCCCTACTCTCCCTTACGGTCTCTTCTAGAAGGTCACTGGTTCAAGCTGATTTGCGGGGCCAGTTACCAGGATCTTCCCACGATTCGCGATCTCGCCCTCGTCTATACGCTGGCCGGGGCGGATTGTATCGATGTGGCCGCCGATCGAGCGGTGATCGAGGCGGCGCGGGAGGGCATCGAGAGCGCGGCAAAAATCCCCGGATTCGCCCGAAAAACCCGCCCCTGGCTGATGGTCAGCCTGAACGACGGCGAAGACCCCCATTTCCGCAAGGCGCTATTCGATCCGAACCTCTGCCCGATCGACTGTTCCCGTCCCTGCGAGCGGATCTGTCCGGCTAACGCGATCGACGCGAGCGGGGTGATCGATCGACGCTGTTACGGTTGCGGGCGCTGTTTACCGGTCTGTCCGTTGGGGTTAATCGAAACCCGGTCGCGGATCGTCGAACCGGGCGAGATCGTGCCGATTTTGCTCGAAACGGACATCGACGCGATCGAGATCCACACCAGTGTCGGCCACGAGGAATCCTTCCGACGACTCTGGGAAGCGATCGCCCCCGCGACCGAAAACTTAAAAATACTGGCGATAAGCTGTCAAGATCATGAAAATTTATTCGATTATTTGCGCTATATACGGGAAACTATCGGGAAATTATCCTGTCCTCTAATCTGGCAAACCGATGGTCGTCCCATGAGCGGCGATATCGGCAAAGGAACCACCCACCCGGCGATCGCGATGGCCCGAAAAGTTCTCTCTAGCGACTTCGGGGGATTCGTGCAATTAGCCGGAGGCACCAACGCCCACACGGTCACAAAATTAGAACAGATGGGATTACTCGGAAAAATCGCCGGGATCGCCTACGGCAGTTACGCCCGATCGATCGTCCTCCCGATTCTCGATCGAATTCCCACCGCTACCCTCGAAAACCATCCCGAAAGTTTACGGGAAGCGACGGGGATCGCGATCGATCTCGTTTCCGGGTTGAAAGATCGAGCCGTGACGCGTTGACCGGATCGCCTACATTGACAGACGCGAATCGAACGCGTTATACCCTGATAAATTCGTTTTCGGAAAAAATCTCCTATTATCTCGCCAAGCCCCTATTATTGATGCCAGAACAAACTCTTTCCTCTCGAATGCAAGTGACCGACGATTTACACAAACTGTTGGCGATCCTACCCGATCGAATCCGGGCCAGAGTAGAGGAACACCCGAAACTAGATTCCCTGATCGAGGTCGTCATGGACTTGGGGCGCTTGCCGGAAGCCCGTTTTCCCGACGGCGCGATGGATCTCGACGATCGACCGATCGCTCGCGAGGATCTAGAATACTGTATCGATCGGGTGGGAACTTTTAGCGGCGATAATCGCGCGGGCATCGAGCGAACCCTGCACCGCATCAGCGCCATCCGCAACCGCACCGGGGAGATTATCGGTCTAACCTGTCGCGTCGGTCGCGCGGTTTTCGGAACCATCACCCTGATCCGGGATCTGGTGGAAACGGGAAAATCCTTACTCCTGCTCGGTCGTCCGGGAGTGGGGAAAACCACGGCATTACGGGAGATCGCCCGCGTCCTCGCCGATGATTTCGGCAAACGGGTCGTCATTATCGATACCTCCAACGAGATCGCGGGGGACGGGGATATCCCTCACCCGGCGATCGGTCGCGCCCGTCGGATGCAGGTCGCCCGGCCGGAATACCAGCATCAGGTGATGATCGAGGCGGTCGAGAACCATATGCCGGAGGTGATCGTTATCGACGAGATCGGTACGGAACTAGAGGCCCTGGCGGCCCGGACGATCGCCGAACGGGGGGTACAGTTAGTGGGAACCGCCCACGGCAATCGCTTGGAAAATTTAATTAAAAACCCCACCCTTTCCGATCTCGTCGGTGGGATTCAGGCGGTCACGCTGGGAGACGAGGAGGCGCGACGACGGGGTTCGCAGAAAACGGTTCTCGAACGCAAGGCCCCGCCCACTTTCGAGATCGCGATCGAAATGCTCGAACGTCAGCGCTGGGTAATTCACGAGGACGTTTCGGCGACGATCGATCAACTCCTGCGCGGCCGGGAGATGCCGGGCCAGATCCGCACCGTGGACGCGGACGGCAACGTGCAAATCGAGCGGGAAGAGGTCAAACAACCGATCCCCCTCAACACGAGAGGTAACTATCCCCTGGAACTCGCGACCCCGAAACCGACCGGGTGGCGCGCGTCGGGACGGATGGCACCGGTGTCTGGGCCGAAAACCCCCGCGAAAGCGGAAACGGATTTCGATCGACTGCTCGATCGATCGTGGTTACAGGAGGAGCCGGAAACGGATAAAGTACGCCTTCCGGGGCCGAACGGGGAGGACTGGCCGGTGTACGTTTATCCTTACGGGGTCAGTCGATCGCAGATGGAACAGGTCGTCCGGGCGCTCGATCTGCCGATCGTTCTCACCAAGGATCTCGACGGCGCGGACGCGGTTCTCGCCCTGCGATCGCACGTTAAAAACCAGTCGAAATTGCGCCAGATCGCCAAAGCCCGACAATTACCGATTCACGGCATCAAATCGAACACGATCCCGCAAATTTCCCGCGGCTTAAAGCGGATCTTGGGGATCGACGACCCGATGAATAGCGAGGGCGCGGACGTGCGTTTATTCGCCCGGAGCGGCAGTGACGACGAGATCGAGGCGCTGGAGGAGGCGCGGCTGGCCGTGGAACAGATCGTTATCCCGACCGGTCAACCGGTGGAGCTATTGCCCCGATCGGCGATGGTTCGGAAAATGCAACACGAGCTAGTCGAGCATTACCGTCTCCACTCCGATAGTTTCGGCGAGGAACCGAATCGACGCTTACGCATCTATCCGGCGTAAGATTTTGGAGATGGGGGGATGGGGAGATAGGGAATATTTTCGGAAAAGACCACTTTTAATGGATTCATCTTTCCCCTTTCCCCTTCCTTCCTGCCTCCCGCCCTCTGCCTCCCGAAAATGAAACGACGCACTTTACTACTAACGGGAACCGGGACCGCGCTCGTCGCGATCGGGTTACACCAGTGGTCTCGCCGGTGGCGACCTCCCGATCCGAGGGCGAGTATTCCCCTCGACAAGCGGATCGATCTCTGCTTGAACCTCGCCAAGATCAAGGTCGCGATGACGATCGACTGGCTCGACGCTTTTTCCTACAAGGGAATTGTCTATCCCTACGTTACCCGGCCCGATCGATTTAACTTTAGTCTCCGACGGCTGATCCAGAGACGCGGGACTCCACCCAACGGGTCTTGGACGCTGGAAAAAGCCGATTTCTGGGCGGCGGGCGCGTTTCCGGCGCTGTTGTGGAAAATATCCCTGTTAGAAATCGATCCTTACGATCGGAGCGTTTGGATGGCGGCGGCGAAAAAGTGGAGCGATCCCTTATTAAGCCCCGATCTCGGTCATAAAGATATTACTTTAAATAATCTGTTCGTTTTCGCTCCCTGGTACGAGACGGGAGAGGGCAAAGAAAAACAGAACGCGCTCGATCGAATGTTAGCCGGCGCGAGAGAGATCGCCCGTCCCTTTGAAAATGGCGAGGGAAGTTTTCACCCCGATATCGGAACGTTCGGTTGGCTCAGAACGGCCGATCGTACCGATAACCGCGAACACTGGCACGTTTTCATGGATCACGCCATCAACGTCGAACAACTTCTCGGGGCCGCCCGCTACAACCCGGACAAGAAAGAAGCGGCGGACTGGCAGGAAAAAGCGATCTCCCATCTTCGCGTCCTGAACCGCACCTTCGGGGTGAACCGTCGTCCCGGCAAGTCGGGAACGTGGCAGAGAGGGTATTTCGATCACGATGTCAATTCTCCAACTTATACAAATTTCTTATTCAATGAGGGAAAACAGGGCTGGCGGGATGATAGCACCTGGTCACGGGGTCAGGCGTGGTTTATCTATAGTAGTTGCGTCACTCACGCCTACACGGGCGATGCCGGTACGCTCGCGGCCGCGAAAAGCGCGATCGATTATTATCTCGAAAATCTGCCCGATCGCTTTCCCGGCGGCCGGAGACGGGCGGGCGATTTTATTCCCCCGTGGGATTTCGATTACGCGCTCGTTCAAGACGCGGACACGAATCGGGATTCTTCCGCGGCGGCGATCGCGGTCGCCGGGATGATCCGTTTACTGAAGGTACTACCGAGGGAGGATGCCAACTACGAGTATTACCGGCAGTCGATCGAGAATATCCTGCTCCAACTCACCTCCTTTCCCTACTTTCCCGACGAGACGAGCGTGGAGATGAGTTTATTGCGCCACGGTTGTTACCATCACCCGAAATCGCTCACCCCTAGCGATATTTACGATACCGGGACGATCTGGGGGGATTATTTCCTGATCGACGCGTTGGCGGAATATCGATCGATGCGGCGAGCGTGACTCCCGAAATTCACCCCGCGCGACACACCCGATCGCGGCCGGAGCGTTTCGCTCGATACAAACCCTCGTCCGCCACTCGAAACAGTTCCGCCGGGGTCGTGCCGTCTTCGGGAAAGGCCGACACGCCGATCGAGACGCTAATCGAGGATAATTCGGGATGTTCCCGCGTTAACTTCAATTCTCGAACCCCCCGGCATAACTCTTCCGCCCGTTTGCGGGTATCTTCCCGAGAACTATCGAGGAGGACGAGAACGAATTCTTCTCCCCCGTACCGACAGGCGATATCCGACTGACGGGTATTCGTTTTTAAATAATCGCCCAGCGCCGCTAATACCTTATCTCCCGTCTCGTGACCGAAAGTATCATTAATCCGTTTGAAATGATCGATATCGAGGAAAATAATGCCGATCGGTCTTCCATCCCTCGCGCATCGGTTAAATTCACGCTCTAGAGTCGCTTCTAAATAACGGCGATTGTACAATCCCGTCAGGGGATCGGAAAAACTGAGCGTTTGTAAACGTTCCCGCGCTTGCAAATTAGCCAGCCCGAGGGCGATCTGTTTGACGGTCGTTTTCGCTAACTCCCTCTTTTCCGGGGTTAACCGCCGGGGATCGTCAAAAACGAGATACAGGAACCCGAGATTTTCCCCTCGCGCCTCCAGAGGCACCCGGAGCGTCGCGGGCGAACGATCTCGAACTGCTTGCAGCAGCGCTTCGCTCCCGAGAAATCCGACCGCGTTTTCCGGACGGGAAAGCCGGTCATTCCGGGCGGGAAAATCGGGATGGTTTGGGATTTTTCCCCAAACCGCGACCGACTCCCACGAGGGACGGTAGTTTCCGGCGAGAAAAATCGCCCCCGAACTACCGGGAAAGAGCGCGTGTAATCGATCGGCGAGCGTGTTCCCTATTTCGGCGACCGTCGGACAAGTTTGCAGGAAATCGACGATCTCTCCTAAACGGTTCATCTCTTCGACACGGGTTTCTAGCTCTCGAACCCGCTCGATCAATCGCTCGTTGAGTTCCCGCAAACGGATTTCCGTCGCCTCTCGTCTGGAGATTTCCCGCGCGAGATCCGCCGTTTCCGGTTGTTCCCTTCCTTTCGACCCCGGATTCCAGCCGAGGATTAGATTTCTGGCAGAATTCATTGTGACTATCTACAAAGTTGACAAAATCAGGAGCTATGAAAGAGATTTTGAGGTTTTAGGGGATTTCGCGAGCATTTATCCTTGATCCTTCCTCCTGACTCTGTATCTAACCGAGCCATTTCGCGTTTTCCCAGAAGCCCGATTCCCTCGATCGAAGAATCGGGGGGCGAGCGGGTGAGAACGGTGTGCCGGCAGTGACGGGAAGCCGAACGGTAGATACGGGCTGGAGAGGGTGAGAATGAAGGGGACGGTCGGGATAATCGGGGACGATCGGGTTCTCGGAGGAAACGATCGATAGCCCAATCTATCAACGAGTACCCGAAACACGCGTCCGGCTTTAGACGGGGATCTGTGATCGGGGTCACAACTAGGAACACGGCCCGATCGGATCGCCCGGCGATCGCGCGATCGACCCCGAAAAACGCGTCGATCGGTAGATTTGCGAATGTAACCTATTGAAATATGATAAGGGGTTTTGACAAAAAGTAAACTTTTGTAAAGGTACTTGTTAAGCTCTATTGCAAAATCGCCCGCGGTCGGGAAAGCCCGTTCCTAGCGACAAAACCTCTGTGGTACACTGCAAACCGTACTCGCTCGTAATCTGTTTAGGAGAAAACCGGAGTGTTAAGGGTCGCTGTTGTGGGTTCAGGGCCGGCCGGCTCTTCGGCCGCTGAAACATTAGCCAAAGCAGGCATTGAAACCTATTTATTTGAACGTAAATTAGATAACGCCAAACCCTGCGGTGGAGCGATCCCTCTCTGCATGGTGAGCGAATTCGACCTCCCGCCGGAAATTATCGATCGGCGGGTGAGAAAAATGAAAATGATCTCGCCCTCGAACGTGGAAGTCGATATCAACCTCGATAATCAAGACGAATATATCGGGATGTGCCGTCGGGAAGTCATGGACGGGTTCATGAGAGAACGCGCCCACAAACTCGGCGCGCATTTAATCAACGGAACCGTCTACGGTCTCGACATCCCCACCAATAACACCGATCCCTATACCCTTCATTACGCCGATCACGCCAACGGCAACGCTCAAGGGGAAATGAAATCCCTGAAGGTGGACGTGGTAATCGGCGCGGACGGGGCGAACTCCCGGATCGCGAAAGCGATCGACGCGGGCGATTATAACTACGCGATCGCTTTCCAAGAGCGTATCCGTCTGCCGCGGGACAAGATGGCCTATTACGAAAACCTCGCCGAGATGTACGTGGGTAAAGACGTTTCCCCCGACTTCTACGCGTGGGTATTCCCCAAATACGATCACGTTGCCGTCGGTACGGGAACGATGAAAGTGAATAAAGCGATGATCAAAGATCTCCAGACGGGTATCCGTACCCGCGCCGCGAGTCGTCTCGAAGGTGGGGAGATTATTAAAGTGGAAGCGCACCCCATCCCGGAACACCCCCGGCCGCGTCGGGTGGTCGGTCGGGTAGCCCTCGTCGGCGACGCGGCGGGAACCGTGACCAAATCTTCCGGGGAAGGTATCTACTTCGCCGCCAAATCCGCCCGGATGTGCGCGGAAACGATCGTCGAGGTAACGAACGGCGGTCAACGGATTCCCACCGAGGACGAGTTAAAACTCTACCTGAAACGTTGGGATAAGAAGTACGGTATGACCTATCTGGTGTTGGACATCCTCCAGCGCGTTTTCTACCGCACCGACGCGACCCGCGAGGCGTTCGTGGAGATGTGTTCCGATAAAGACGTGCAGAAGATGACTTTCGATAGTTATCTGTATAAAACGGTCGTCCCCGCGAATCCTCTGGTGCAGATGAAGATTACCGCTAAAACGATCGGTTCTCTTCTCCGCGGTAACGCGTTGGCCCCTTAACGATTCCTTCGATCGAGATAACGAAACCCGATCCCGGATGTACGGCGATCGGGTTTCGGGTTTTGGCGATCGAGTATCCTTATCACAATATTTCAATCTAATGAGGCAACGAAAACCGATACGAATCCTTCGGTTGTTGGGTTTCACGCTCCCTCTACACTACGGAAAAATCCGTCATCGATCGTCGATCGGGACGATAAAACCCTAACACGATATCTTCGGGTAAAACTCCCGCTTGTAAAAGTTCTTCGGTCACCCTGTTTTCGGTTCCATCCCACTCGATCCAAATCTTATTCTCTCGAATTCGCAGATGTAAATCGACCGCGTGAACTCGACCGGTTCGATCCCAACCTAGATTCATCAGCAGATAATTATCGTGAACTAAATCACAAATCGGGATCGTTTCCATGTCTCCATAACTAGGCTGATAAGTCGCGTGTTTCTCGATAATTTTTTGAACAATTTCTCGGTACCGCGCTAAGTTATCCATTGAAGAATCTCCTCTAAATCAGGGTCGAAAATAATCAAGTTTATTTGTTGATCGGTAATAATTTCTTGAATAGCGGGACGTTGAAAGAAGTCTTGATAAGCATCTTGAGCGATGGCTAGATATAGTTGCCTTTCGGGGCTAATTCTCTTAAGAAATGTTCGATAGATACCATGCCGCCCGACGGTTTTTTCTAGTTCCGTAATTAGAGAGGGATTATTAAAAATTTTGATTTCAATAGCAATTTTGTGATTATATTTTTCAGCCGCTAGAAGTTTTCCCGCGCCCAGATCTGCGTAAAGTCGTAAGCCTTTAAACTCAATCACAAAGGGATTGTCGGTAATGACCCAACCCTCTTTAACCAGTGCATTCCTGACGGTATTTTGATAGAGATCGTATCTGGGCTTAAAGTAAACTCTAGCTAATCTCCCTAATCTATAACTACCTTATCACTTTTCCTTTCCAATCCCGTCGCACAAATGCCGATCGTCCGGACGGACATCGGAACTCGGATTCTGTAAATAATCTCGCACCCAATCGCAACTACGCCCCAGCAACGAATCGACATCAAAATCCCACACTTTGATGGTCTTATCCTTACTCCCGGAAATGAGAGCCTTGCCGTCCGGGGTGATGGCGACGCTGGTGACGAGACCTTGATGACCGGTGAGGGTGCGGGGTTCCCCTCCCGTCTCTAGGTTCCACACCTTGATGGTGTTGTCCCAACTCCCGGAAACGAGGGTCTTGCCGTCCGGGGTGAGCGCGACGCTCATGACGGCATCTTTATGACCGGTGAGAGTGCGGGATTCCACTCCCGTCTCTAAGTTCCACACCTTGATGGTGTTGTCGGCACTCCCGGAAACGAGGGTCTTGCCGTCCGGGGTGAGCGCGACGCTGGTGACGGCATCTTTATGACCGGTGAGGCGGTTTTGTTCCGTTCCGTTATCCGGCTCCGGCGCTTTCGGAAGTGCTGGCAGTTCCGGCAAGGCGTTTACCATTTCCAGGTTGGTGGTGTGGTGGTCGCGGAGGATTTTTCCCGTTGGCCACCACGCGTAGGCCCTAAACCCAATACTCATCACTGCCGCCGCTAAAGAAACGCCCGCGATTCCCCGCGCCGTCCTTAGTTTCTCTTTTCTCCGTCGTTCCGAGTACGCGAAACTATCGTCGATAAATTGATTTTCTTCGGGGGTTAATCCGCCGAGTACCTCGAAGGTTTTCTCGTCGCGGGTTTTCCTCGCTTCCTCTAGTAGAGACCTGGTTACATAATGTTTGTGGACATTGTTCGGAGCTTTTCTCTTTGTTTCCTGCCAGCGATCGAGATTTTTGAGGATATCGTTTCTCAGGGCGATCGCCCGATACACTTCCTCGATCCACTGTCGTAAAGTATCCCACGAAGTTAAGAGGATTTCGGGGGCGATCTCGATCGTCGTTTCGGATCGATCGCTCGCGAGAAGATTATGATCGATTAACTTCGTCAGCGTGGCTTGAATTAACTCCCCCCGAAACTCCGATCGCTTCGCCCGTTTACTAACCACCTTCCGCCAAGTTCCTAACCCTCGATCCGTTTCCACGTCTAGTAACGTAAGAAAGATTTCCCGCGTCGCCTTCCGTTCCCCGTCGGAAAGTTCCGTATAAATCGCCTCGACGTGTTTCGGTAACGCCTTAATATTCACCGTAGTCTTCCCGGAACCCTCGGAAGCCGAACCTTCCGCTTTCACGATCTCTAATAATTTCTCCGCTATCTTTTGGACTTCTAGATCTCGATCGACTCCCACCTCGATCAACTCTTCTTTCAACAATTCTTTCACCGCGCCGGAATCCGGTTTCCTCTCGTGTTTCTCGACGATCGCAATATCCTCCGCTTTCCCCTTCTCCGCGAAACGCTTCACGATCAACTTCTTCAACCCCTCGTAAGTATCCTTAACCGCTGTTCCCGCGGTATCCTTGGCGGCCGCGGTAGCCCCGGCGGCCAACACGGCGAGAATCACAGAAATCGGTTCCATACTCGAATTCTCCCGTTGAATCTTATTGACTCAATGGTATATGAACCCGAGTCGATCATTAGCGAGTTGGGCGCAAGCCTTGCGCCCCTACATTGCTCGACGTGTTAAGGGTAGTGAAACCCCATAACCGAGGGGTGTCGTGTTGGGTTTCTACACCCTACATCCTTTTGTCGATCGCTCCCTCAATACCATAATTCGGAAATCAGGTCATAATGACCGGCTTGCGCGGGGGGATAAAAGCCGGCCTCGATTTTTTCGATAATAGTGGGCCAGACCTCTCGGAAGGCGGGCGATCGATCGACCGGGTGAATTGTCCAGGCTTTCGGGTTAGCGAGAGTGGCGCGATAGTAATCGGTTTGTTCGAGTTGTTTAGAGACCATCAGTTCCCACGAGTCTAATTTTCCCTTCCCGGTGAAGATATTTCCCCAAGCTTTTAAGCTGTCGGGAAAGCGATCGAGGAAAGTATTTTTATAAGAGCGCCAGAGAATCGGCATGGGGAGAAGTCGATCGAACCGGCGACAGTTGACCAGATAGGCGCGACTGCCGAAAAATTTATGCCGGTAGAAACCATCGGGATCTTTTTCGATCGGGTGATCGACATAAATTTCCCCGCTCTCGGTGGGGGGGCCGGAGAGGGGACGTGCGAACATCATCTTCGGGTGCGTTTCCATCGTTTCGATACCCTCGGCGATCCAACTGTGATCCGGTTCCTGATACAGCATCATATCGCTGTCGTAATGCACCATATAATCGCTCCGACACTCCTCGATCTTGAAGATCGAGCCGAAGATCGGATACCCCTTATAGTTATGGGTGGAGCGTAGGGGACTCCCGAAGTGTTTCCGGTAAACGCGCGCGCGGTACTCGGGATCGTAGTTGAAATCGACAATTCGATCGATCACCCCGTCGCGGACCAATTTCGCGGCGCACTCCCGCAACTCCTCCATCGTGCCGAGACCGGGGCGATTCCGTTTCTCCCCGCTTAACGGGGCTGTATCGATGGCGATCACCCGTTCCTCGAACGGAAACCGGCTCATCTTGACAAGATGGGGGATCGTGTACATCATGAACCAGACATCCGTTCGCGCCGCGAAAAACCAGAGCGAACAACTAGGCAATCCCATTGTGTATAAACCTCACTTTTGCTTTTCGCCTTAAATGGGATACATTATAGTGGAATCTCCGGATCGATTGACCCCGTAATCCATCATTCATGACAATGACTCTAGCGATCGAACGTTTCCCCCATTTTTGGCAAGATCTGACGACCCGTTTAACGTACAAGTATTTCCAATATCGGATCGACACTCCCGACGATCCCTATCGAATTCTCTTCCGACCGACTCCCTATAAGGTTGTTTTTATTCTCAGTCACATGAGATCGGGATCTTCCCTACTCACCCATCTTCTCGTTTCTAATCCCGAAATAATCGGCTACGGGGAAACCCATTTAGAATACACCGACGAGCGAGATTTTAAAGCGTTACTGTTCAAACTCTACTGGCGTTTCCGAGATTTGAACATGAACCATACCTATCTGCTCGATAAAGTGCTTCACGACCAGAAATTTATCCAGAGTGACTTCCTGCGATCGGATCGAATCCGAACGGTCTTTTTACTCCGGGAACCGAAACGAACCCTGGCCAGTATTCTCGATATCAAGCCCCATCAGAACGAGGAGCAAGCTTTAGAATATTACATCCATCGATTATCCACGCTAGAAAATTACGCGAAACTAATTAATAGTAAAGAAAAAAGTTTATTCGTCACTTATGACCAAGTTGTAAATCGAAGCTCTTCTGTCTTTGAATCCCTACAAAACCACCTACAAACCCGCGTCGGTTTTTCCGAGGAATATAAAGTCTTGAAAACTACGGGAACCCGCGGGATCGGTGATTCTTCGGAAAATATTAAAGCCGGACGGATTATTAAACAGACGAGAAAATTGGACATCCCGATCTCCGATCGAGTCCTCGATCGGGCGCGGTCCGCGTTCGATCGATGCCACGATACCCTATCGGATTATTGCCAGTGTATTTAACCATCGGCGACCGATAAAAAGCGGCGATCGCTCGATCGCCGCTTTCGTTTGTTCTCGCCGGGTTAACCCCGAGCGCGCCTAGAATTGAGCGATTAACCCGAACGCGACCAGGAAGACCACGAACGCGGAAATCACTCCCGGAACGAGTTTGTTAATCGCGATTTTTTTCTCTAACTGTAAAAATCCCGCTAGAAAATAAGCCCCCAGTGCCGCCAGTGCCGGGATCAGGAAGCGCAGGGCCCGTCCCAGATGTCCGGAGAAAAATTCACTCACCTTATACCGAAGCGTTACTTCCTCGACGTTGGGGGGAATCGTGAAAGTCTCCCAGGTTTTGCCGCCGTCGATCGAGCGGAAGATATCCGTTGTCGCGCCCCCGAAACCGAATAGGGTTTTGTCGTTCGTGTAATTCGGCGAGAAATGGATCGGGATACCCGCGTTGGGAATCGCTCTCGTTTTGGCGATCGGTAGGGACGGATCGCCGATCGGCTCGAACGTGGCTCCCCCGTCGGTCGATCGGAACAATCCTAACCCCTGCGAGCCGGCCATCACGATCTTATCGGTCGCGTAATCCGGAGATACCGCCACTGCGTCGATCAAACCGTCCGCAGGGAAAGGCGTATTTTCGATTCTCGTCCAGGTTTTCCCGCGATCTCGGGTCACGTATAGGCCCCCGAGCGACCCGGCAAAGACCGTTCCATCATTTTTATAGTCGGGAGAAATGGCTAACTGGATAAAAGCGGCCTTTTCTAACGGATTTCCCTCGGTCGTGTTTTGCCAACTCGCTCCGCTCGGGGTCGTTGTATAGCGAAAGATACCACCACGCCCCGTGGCGAATATCGTTTGATCGTTGGTGAAATCGGGCGAAATGACCATCGAGGTGGGGCCGTTGCCGACAATTTTGCCGATATCGTTGATATAGGTAAAACTATTTCCCCCATCGGTAGACCGGAAAATCTTGCCGGGCTGATTGGTGAGGTAAACGGTTCGATCGACCGCGAAATTCGGCGAGGGAACGACTTTAATCCCGCGTACCTCCTGATGCAAGGGGATCACCTTCCACGAGTCGCCACCGTTGTCCGTCCGGACGACGTTCGACCACAACAGGCTGGCGAAAAGTGTTTTATCCGCGCCGTAATCGGGAGAGAACACGATATCGAAATAGCGTCGGGGATCTTGTGAGGCTTCTTCTTGATCGGGACCGAACTCGAATTTTTCTAAGCCTCGATTGATGGGAATCCAGGTTTGTCCTTTATCGCGGCTAATAAAAAGATTACCCACGTAGGTCGCGACCGCGACGGTAGAATCGTTCGCGTAGTTCGGGGATACGGCCATAGATATGATCGTTCCCTTTAATAAGGTGGGAATTTCTTGCCATTGTTTTCCCCCGTCGGTGGTTTTAAATAAACCGTTAAAACCCGCGAGGTACATCGTGTCATTAAGGACTTTCAACTCAGTAAAGTGGGGAACTTTAAAATCGTCGGCCTGGCGATCTCTCGTTAACCCTTCATTCTGTATCGCCCAGGTTTTGCCACCATCGCGAGATACATAGATCCCGTCCTTCCAGGTGGAAGCGTAGAGAGTGGAATCGGTCGCGTACTTCGGGGAAAAGACGATATCCTCGATCGCTTTATCCCGGATTTCTTGACCGATCGGCTCGAAAGATTTTCCCAGATCCGCCGTTTTGAAAATCCCGTCGCCGATCGTGCCGATATAAAAAGTTTTATCGGTTTTCACATCGGGAGAGAAAGCGATCGAGCCGATGGTCGCCGATTCTTTCGGGATCGCTATATTTTCCCATTTTTTTCCGCCGTTCGTCGATAAATAAAGATGTCCTTTTTCATCGCCGAAAACGATCAGATCGGGATCTTCGGGCGCGATCGCGATCGTGGTAATCGCGATCGGCGTTTTAAAAATATTCGTCCAGGTTTGTCCGCCGTTTTCAGTACGATAGAGACCTTTCTCCCGTCCGGCCGCGAGCGCGATATCGCTCGACGAGGGAGCGGTTTCGACAATTTGTATAAAATCCGTTTCCAATCCCTTACTGACTTGTTTCCAAGATTCTCCCGCGTCGGTACTTTTATAAATTCCATCCGATCGGGAGGCTAGATAAATCGTGTTTTTATCGCTCGGCGACAGCGAGAGAGAGCTTAATTCTCCTTTATAGTTTAGTCCCTCGATCTTCCGCTTCCAGTTATCTCCCCCGTCGGTGGATTTGTACACATTATGTCTGACCAGAATATACATCGTTCGATCGGTCTCGAAATCGGGAGAGATCTCGATCTGATCGATCACGTCGTGAGGACGGTGAGCGAACGCTGGAGGAGTCCACAAACAAAACATCGCGGCGATCGCTAACAATAGCAGATTTAGTTTTCGGGTGAACCGAAGAAAAGTCTGGAGATTTTTCATAAGAATCTTTTTTTCCTACTGGAACCGCTGGTGGCTTTCTCACTACCCTAGCGTTCGGGAACGGGTAGTTATGGCGATGGAAGCCGACCGGGTGGTATCTTCTAGACCGAACTCATTAACAGTAGAGACTCGATCGAACCGGGGAAGCGGTATTCCCGCAATCTATCTGTAAGAGTATAGAGCAAAATGGAGAGATCGGCTATTTATCAATCTAGGTATAACGGCTACAAGTATTGTGAGAAATCAATAATTACGGCGGCGGCGACAGTTCCACGCTCTGATTATTGTAGAGGCTCATCGCTTTTGGTAAACCCTCTTGGAGACCGAGTTCGATCGCCTTTCGGGCTAGATCTAGCACTTTTTCGATCGCCTCGTTTTCGGCGGCGGTAAATCGTCCTAGAACGTGCGATATCGTCTCTTTTTCCCGCCCCTTGCCGATGCCGACCCGCAAGCGCGCGAAGTTTTCCGTCCCGACGTGAGCGATCAGGGATTTCATGCCGTTATGGCCGCCGGCCGAACCGGAAAGGCGGATTCTCAAGCGACCGACGGGGAGATCCATATCGTCGTAGATCGCCAGGATCGACTCCGCGGGCAGTTTATACCAATCTAGAACCGATCGGGCCGATTGACCCGATCGGTTCATATACGTCAGCGGTTTCAAAAGCCGGATTTTCTGTCCTCTCGGAGCGTTTCCCTCGGCGATTAACCCCTGAAAACGCTTATTTTCCTGCCACGATAGCCCCCAATCTCTCGCGAGCGCGTCCACGGTCTCGAAACCGATATTATGCCGGGTGCGATCGTATTTCGGTTCGGGATTGCCCAGACCGATAATCAATCGCGGGATCACCAACGCGTTCTCCTGAGTCATGAGGTTTCGCGAAAATCGGGATAACGGTTATCTATTATGCCCGATCGCCGCCCCCCTCATCCCCCTCACCCCCAGAGGGATTCGAGGTAAACCTTGGCACAGTCGGCCTGGCGATCGAGATCCGTCCCCTCGGGAGATTGACCGTGCAGGAGAAAGAAGGATAAGGCCGCCGTGAAGACCCGATCCTGATCCCAGGTCGGATGTTCGTCTAGATATTGCTGTAGAGATTGGTGTAAAGCTTCCGGGATTTCTGCCAGGAGACTCACCGATGTATTCATAGATCACCTCGTTACTCGCTTCTCGTCGGTCGGGAAATCCCTAACGCCTAGCGTTATAGCGCCACGAGGTAAGGTTAGGACGATTCCGAGAGCGGGAAACCGACTCGCGGTTTACCGATCGTCGATTGCCTTCCGCCTTCCGCCTAGCACTATAACCGTAAGACTATTTTGCGCCAAGTCGGGGTTCGTGACAATATTACGTTCCGTGAAGCAACCCTTCAAAAAATCTCAATATTTACGAGGGAATCGGTGTTCGAGGTACTTTTTCTTTACTTAACTTAACGGTAACTCAGTATGGGCGATCGATTCGCCGGTCGGTCCCGGAGGACGACAACGGGGATCGATCGGCGATCGCGTCGTCGGCGACCGGGGATAACTCCGGGTAAACTGTGGAAAACGAGAAAATAAGATGTGGAAGAGTTGGGGAATGCGAGGGGAAAAACTCCGGCGAAAAATAAGATTTGCAAATTTTTTCCGGCGGCGTTTTTTCGATCGGGGAAAGAAACGCGATTTTTCCGCCCTCGCTTTATCATAGAACGAATTTCTCGCGAGATCGTTTTCTCGCGCGCGAGCGATCGCCCTCCCGCCGAGAGCGGTACGCTCGTCGGGAACTTGATTTCCTCGTCCCAACGTTTAGACCGCCGGGGAAGGGAGAGCCTCCCCCGTTCATCGACGACAGAGAATCCGTCACTGTACAACAGGTAAGCCGATGATGGGATTTGAACCCACGACCAATTGATTACGAATCAACTACTCTACCACTGAGCTACATCGGCGCATCGGCAGTTTCTCATTGTATCATGGAAAGGAAAAAGATCGCCGGAAAATTTTTTTCATGACCCAGCCCAAGAATCGATCGGGACTCGACCCCGAAAAATACGCCCGTCTCAAAGCCGAGGCGAAAGCGCCCTACAAGGGGCTGAGACAGTTTCTCTACATCGGTTTCGGAGCTTCCGGGTTTATCGGCGCGGTGGTGTTTCTGGCACAGTTAGCGGCCGGAAGGGATGTCACCACCGCGTTACCGAACTTCGCGCTACAGGTGGGGGTGGTGGCCCTAATGATCGGGCTGTTCCGCTGGGAAAATCGGCGAAAATCTTAATCCTGGAATTGTTCCAGACAGGTTTGCAGGATCCGTCGATCGTTGTCGCTAATCGTCTCGATCGGGTAGTAACCCTCTAAATTCGGTCTCTGGACTACCGGCCGTCCCGAGGCAACGGGAGCGGGGGGGGTGAGGACGATCGAGTGACGGTAGACCTCGTTCTCGTAGGGATCGACGATCGCCAGATTCACCTGCCGCGGGTCGATCGTTCCCGTGAAACAACTAAATTCCGATTGTGGCGCGTAGATCGCCCCGGTCATTTTTCCCTGACGAACGCGGAAAACGAGATATTCTTTGCCGATTTCTTCCGGTTTCGGGGATTGGCCGAAAAGATAGATGCCGTCGGCGAGGGGCGCGTTCGCGGGAGCGGCGAGGAGTACGGTGGGAGTGGCGATCGCCGCGAGCGACGCGATCAACGATTGTTTCCAGAATCGCGCGGTAAATTTCATCATTTCGCTTTTCCGGTCTCTTTATTTTCAATTTACTCGGACGGAACAAACCCCGCATTCCCCTATCGGGGTGACGGAAGCTCATCCTTCGGTACGGCTTTTTCGGAATCTCTTTCTCGGGCTTATCGCTCACACCAACCGTCGGACCGATATCGTTCGCTCTCGTGAATGATAACTGTTAGAACATCTCACACCTAATTCTATTGTCCGGGAACTTTCCGATCGAGAGGCGTTCCTTCAGCAAGTCTTTACAATGAAATCCCCTTGAGTTGCAAGTCTTTACAATGAAATCCCCTTGAGTTGTTGGAATAGGCCGGTGGCTTGAAAGTCGGTTAGCCCCGCGAGATAGTCGGTAATTTTTAACAGTTTGTCGTAGGTATCCTCGATCGGGTTCGGGCGGTAGGACGGCGGGAGCATATACAGCATCAATTCGCCCTTTTTGCTCGGATAGAAGACGGTGTTGGCGAATTCTTGGAATAAAAAGCCTAAAACTTCATATCCCACCAATTTAATCCGGACGACGTTCGGATGCAGGAAAACGGAGGCGCGGGTTTTCCGCTCGATCTCGCCCAGTACCCCGGCGTGACGGCTGGAGGCGAGCAATTCTCGATCGAACGTTCCCGCGAGAATTTCTATCTCTAGGTCGAGGAAAATTTCGGCGATCTCGCGTACCAAACGATCGATCGCTTTCGCCCGTAATCGTTTGATCGTTTCCTCCTCGTCCGCGGGATACTCTTCGGCGGTAACATCGGCGATCGCGTTCAATAGATCCCCGGCATCCGCGAAAGGAATATAGCCCATGCGAAAACCATCTTCGAGATCGACGATCGAGTAACAGATATCGTCCGCCGCCTCCAATAAAAACGCCAACGGGTGACGCGCCCACCAAGCCACTTCGGGATGACGGCGGATCAATCCCACCGTTTCCGCGACCTCGGTAAATAATTCCTTTTCCGCCTGAAAAAAGCCGTATTTCTTCGTACCGCGCCCGTCATAACCGTTTAAAATCTCGGCGGGGATAAACGATTCCCGCGGGTACTTGGCGAACGTCGCGAGGGTGGGACAGGTTAACTGCATCCCCCCGCGACGGTGGGCGATTTCCAGACGGGTGAGAATGCGGAACCCCTGGGCGTTCCCTTCAAAATGGTCTAAATCGGCTTTTCGAGCGGTATCTAGATAATTTTGACCCTCACGGGGTTTAAAGTTGCCGTACCAGTCTTGAAAGCCCGTTTGCAGGGCATCTTCCCCGGCGTGGCCGTAGGGGGGATTGCCGATGTCGTGGGCGAGACAGGCCGCGGAGAGGATATCGCCGAAATCCGCGGGTTCAAAGTCGGTGAGGCGATGACGTTGTATCACCTGTTCGCCGACGATGCGACCGAGCGATCGACCGACACAGGACACCTCTAGACTATGGATTAAACGGGTGCGGATGTCGTCTTTTTTGGCCAGGGGAAATACTTGCGTTTTGTCCTTGAGACGACGGAAGGCGGTGGAGTAGACGAGTCGATCGTAATCTCTCAGAAAAGCGGTACGTTCCGAGCGCGAGTCTTCGAGGTGATCTTTCCCTAAACGCTGACATCGGAGCAGTTGTTTCCATTCCATGCCCGTTCCTCGCCGTGAAAAATCTTTTCTCTGTCATAGCACGATCGGGAACCGCTTAGAGAGCGCGGGAGGCGTTTTATACCCCCGAGATCGGATCTCGCTATAATGGCAAGGTCGAGCTAGTCTCATCCCCGTTCTCGAAGCGGGGATAAACGCGAGATGTTGCGATCGCTCGAAACCACTGTCACGGAATAAGGATCAACCCTTCGATCTATGAATGTAGTACAACTCGACGAACGCCAGACCGCGATCGTGGCGATCCTGGTTCTGTATTTCGGGAAATATCTAACCGATCGAATTCGATTTCTGCGGGATTTTAATATTCCCGACGCGGTTTCCGGGGGATTGTGCGCCTCGCTACTGTTCGGAGCCTTCCACGTTTTCGCCCACCTTCAGATAAACTTCGCCCTCGGCATCCGCGATAACCTGTTACTGATTTTTTTCACGACGGTCGGACTCTCTTCTAAAGTAAAAATGCTGTTAAAAGGGGGAAAACCGCTCCTGATCCTGTTAATCCTCGCGGTAGCTTTTCTCTTCGTGCAAAATTTCGCCGGTGTGGGATTGGCGGCGCTGACGGGACAGAAGTTACCGATCGGTCTGCTCGCCGGATCGATCGCCCTGAGCGGGGGACACGGAACCGCGGTCGCGTGGTCGTCAAATTTTCAAAACACCTACGGGATCGCCAACGCTTCGGAAATCGGTATCGCCTGCGCCACTTTCGGGTTAATTCTGGGGGGACTCGTCGGCGGCCCGATCGCGAGGTGGTTGATTCTGAAAAACGGACTACAATCGGGTTCGGACAACTCGGAATTAACGGTCAGCGTCAAACGCGGACAGAAACACGTCCAGATAGACTACGAAATGATGTTGAATTCGATCCTCGTGATCGCGGTCGCTATCGGCTTGGGATTCCGGTTGAATGCTATCATCGGCGGGGCCGGCTTGAAATTACCCGATTTCGTCACCTGTTTACTCGCGGGAATTTTCCTAACCAACACGATTCCCTCGCTGGTGAAACGCTTTCCCTGGCCCGCGGATACCCCCGCTCTAGCGCTCGTCTCCGATCTCAGTTTGGGTTTGTTTCTCTCGATCTCGTTGATGAGCTTGCAGTTATGGACGTTAGTAGACCTCGCGGGGCCGATTCTGATCATCCTCTTCGTGCAATGCGTTCTGATCGGTCTGTACGCGATTTTTGTCGTGTTCCCGACGATGGGGAGAACCTATGACGCGGCGGTGGTTTGCGCGGGATATTCCGGCCTGGCGCTAGGGGCGACCCCGACCGCGATGGCCAATATGACCGCGGTAACGGAACAATTCGGCGCGTCCCCGCGCGCGTTTATTATCGTTCCCCTGGTGGGCGCGTTTTTCGTCGATATCGCCAACGCGTTGATCATTCAGAAGTTTCTCGATGTTATCGGTTGATCGATCAGGGGAGAAATTAGGGAGAGTTGGCGATCGCTAACCACCCGAGTAACAACAGCATACCGGCGATCGCCACCCAGATAAATCGATTATCGCGCTGTTGATCCAGGCGCATCGGTGGCGGGATCTCCTCCTCTTTCTTTTTACTCGATCCCTTTTTAAACTTCGGTTCGCTATCCGGTAGTTTTTCCAGATCCGGGATCGTACTCATCCACTCGTCCGGACGCTTCAGACGCGGCGCCTCGATAATATACAGTAAGCGATTCGCCTGTTCGCGAATCCGATAGATGGGGTGACGCGTCAACTCCCGGCAAATTCGCGCCGCGCTATCCGAGTCTCCCAATCCTTGATACGCGGAAACCAGCCACATCTGCACTTCCCCCCCCTCCCGCGATCCCTTGGGAATCATTTCTAGAGCGGCGTTCAATTGTTCGATACTGGCGCGGTATTGCCCCCGCTCGAAGGAGAGGATTCCCGCTTGATAGATATCTTGAAAGGTAGAGTTTTCTGACACGATCGAGTCTAAACGCGTTTTTTTTAGGATACCAAATCTCATTCTTTACGGGAGGCAGGAGGCAGGAGGCAGGAGGCAGGAGGCAGGAGGCAGGAGTCAGGAGTCAGGAGGCAGGAGGCGGGGAGAGAAACTTTCCCTTTTTGTTTTAAATCTAGATCTATAATTTGTCTCCAATTTATCTCCCCATCTCCCCCATCTCCCCCATCTCCCCATCTCCCCATCTCCCCATCTCCCCATCTCCCCATCCTCCGATGTTACCGTTTCTCGCCCAAGTTCCCCCCCCGATCGAAATCCTACAACCCGCGGAAGTGCGTCCGTTAACCGGGCAACTCGATCGAGTTCCCGTTTTTAACAGCAACAGCCCCGAATTAGTTCTGAACGAGGGAATTCTACTCTCTACCTTCCCGAATCAGGAAAAATCTTTTCCCAACGCCCATTTAAATTACGCTTTCCGGGGAAGGTTCGATGTCTTCGTCCATCATGTCGCGAAAGCGAATCCCGCGGATAATCTCCGCACCCTCTATGTCGGTGTCCTCCTGCACAATCCCACCGATAAACCCGTCACGGTGGAGATCCTGCAAGCGGCTAGTTATCTCAGCCAACCGGACGCGCCTTTCGTGCAATTAGAGCCGAAAATCGAGGATTCCGAGGGGAAGGTTTTCGCCGGGCCGGGAAGCCGGGTGATGGGGGATATTCTCCGGGGACAGCGACAGGAAACGTTTCCGGATCGAATAATTATCCCGCCGGGGGAAAGTCGGATGTTATTAAATGTACCGATCCCGGTGCGGGAGTTAACGCCGCCTCTCAACGGTCGATCGACCTATCTCCGACTCAACAGTAACGGTCTTCTCCACGCCGCTAGTTTAGCCCTCTACGCCCCGGTAACGCCCGAGGGAGAGGAAAGAGAACCCACCCTCGAAGAATGGCAAAATTTGCTGGAAAAAGGCGATCTCGCGACCCCTCGGGATCGCGTTCCCACGCCGACAACGGCCGCGGGACAGATTATTTACGGACGGGTGGCGGGAGTGGCGTTAGGATCGCTATGGCAAGCGCGTCTGGTCGATCGAGCGTCGTTATGGTTGAATATTCCAGAAACCGGCGGATCGATCGCCTACGGGATCGCCACCCTGGAGGGGGGAAAACTGGGAACCGAACAGAGCCAGAGCGCGCCGATGATCGCCCGCTATCCGGACACGGCCTATAAAGCCCACGGTAATTACGGCATCGAGTACAATCTCACCCTGCCTCTCTTTAATCCCACTTCAACCGCGAAAACGGTGACGGTTTCCCTACAAACGCCGATTAAACAGGATAAAATGACCGAGGGTTTGCGTTTCCTCGATCCTCCCGCGTCGGCGGTCTTTTTTCGCGGGACGGTGCGGGTAAATTATCTCGATGATTCGGGAGTGCAACAGAATCGATTTTTCCATCTCGTCCAGCGACGCGGGCAAAGTGGGGAACCCCTGGCCACGGTGACGATTCCCCCGAATGGTTGGCGCGTGGTGAACGTGGATTTTCTCTACCCTCCCGATGCCACTCCCCCGCAGGTTCTCACGGTGCGAACGATCGAGTGACCGAAAGCCGGGGCTTCCGGAAGATCGGGAAGAAGTCGCGGATCGATCGGGGGATAGAATCGGAAGGTACGCGAGAATAGTAGGAGATAACGATGAGTTCTTTAGGCGATCGCTTTAAGAAGTTCACGGGGAAAACCCGCTATGTCGTCTGTCGGATCATGCTCCATCTCTACGGTAAGGAAATCGCCCCCCTGATCGGTACTCTCAATCGTGTCGGCCGGGAGGCGATCGACTCGGAAGGCGATTTAGAGGTGATGGGCGAGGGTTTAGTCGAAATTTGTCAAAATCTGCTTCAGAACAACCTCTATTGGTCTTCCGTCGCCAACGAGGGCGATGTTTTCTGGAGCGAGGGAGAGGCCGGAGATTACGTGAACGAACTGTTTACCGACTCCGCGCAACGCTATTTAAGCGAGTCTTTCGACGCGGGAGGGGGGGAAGACGCGCCTTTAACCCTGCCCGTTACGGATAACTTAGTTGTTATGATCACGATAGCGTTCGAGGGAGAGAGTCCCGCGCTGGAAACCGATCTCGCCGATCGAGAAGCGTTAGAAGACGGTTTAAAAGCCATCATTAACCTTCACTACAGCGGCCGACTCCGCGCGATTCAAGTGCATTTCTCCCCCGCTCAACTCGGGGACGAATTGACGAACGAACAGTTATTGCTCAACTTTCCCGAATTGATTCCCCTATAAACAATCTCGTGAGATTATGCTTCGCAAGTTAACCACCCTTTTTCTCGTCTTCACCCTCTGCTGGACGACGGTAGCCTGTAATTCGGCATCGACGAACCGAGCGGGAGTACCGACGACGAATACCAACGTTAGACAGGACACGAATCAGGTATCGAGCGGTCGTTACGAGGTACAACAGGCTACCTACGACGATGCCGACGGTACTTACACGCTCATGCTGTTAAATACTCCCGCGGGTACTCCCCCGGTCTTCCGCACGACGAACCTACAGATGGCTAGGTTAACCGACGAGGCGATCGCCAAAGGGGAAAAAACCTACGTGGAAATTAACGGCGATTCGGCGACGATGTACATGGCGGAAGATTTTAAAATCGAGTACGTTCACAACGTCACCGAAGTCCGCGAGAATCCGCAAACCGGACAGCGCGAAACCGTGGTCGTCCGTCAGGAATCGAGTTTCTGGAGTCCTTTCTTCGGCGCGGTCGCCGGGCAAGCTTTGGGAAGTCTCCTCTTCCGTCCCCAGTATTACGTTCCTCCCGTGTATAGTCCCGGTGGATTGACCGGATTCGGTGGCTACGGGTCGAGTTACGATCGGGCGGTGGCCGGATACCGGGAAAAATACAATACCGCGCCCCCCGCGGTGAAAAATCGGCAAACACTCCGTTCTACGGGCAATATCCGCCGCTATCCCTCCAATACCGTCACTCAACCTAGCCGCACCACCACCGGAACGAAATCCAGCGGTTCCGGCTACGGTTCCAGCACCCTGAGAAATTCGGGCAAATCGGACACCTATCGACGCGCGCCGAGTTTCGGTTCTTCCGGTTCCAGTTCCCGTCGTCCCAGTCGGAGTTTCGGAAGCAGAAGACGTTAGGGGAGTTTTGGGGAAAAGGGGAAAAGGGGAAAAGGGAATAAGGTTACTTTTCATCCCTTCACCTTTCCCCTATTCTCCTGCCGATCGCCTTCTACTGAACGAACTGCCAGACGCGGATCTGGAAATTGTAACTACCGCTGGCTAGATAGTTCCCGTCGGGACTGAAGGCGACCGACTCGATCCAATCGCTATCGTTATCGAACCACGCGAGTTGTCGGCCCGTGTTGACATCCCACAAGCGCACCCCGTCGTTACTGGCGCTCGCGAGGATCTGCCCGTTCGGATGGAGGGAGATCGATCGCACGGGCCCGGTATGACCTCTGAGGGTGAATAATAATTTCCGCGTGTTCGCGTCCCAGATTTTTAAAGTTCGATCGAGACTGGCCGTGATCAGTTTCTGACCGTCGGGAGTGAAAACCACCCCGCTCACGCCTTGCGGATGCGCCCGGAATTTCGATAAAAATCTCCCTTCCCGAATATTCCAGAAGTTGACCTCGCCGGTCTCGTGGCCGCTGGCGAGCGTAACCCCGTCGGACTTCACCGCTAGGGAATAGACCACGTTGCCGACCCAGTTTAACCGGTAGAGAGGACGGCGGGGCGGCTTTACCGTCCAGAGGCGAATCCCGTCCAATCCCCCGCTGATCAGAGTTTTGCCGTCCGGACTCAACGTTAAGGCGAGAATCATATTCTCGTGACCGAGGGCGACCCCGAGATATTTTCCATCGATCGGGTTCCAGAAGTTAATAAAGCCGTCCTCGCCACTACTGACCAGGAGTTTCTCGCTCGGACTCATGACGAGCGATCGCACGGCCGATCGTTGGGCCCGGGTTTCCGCGACTTTCGCCCCGGTTTTGACCGACCAGATCCGTAATAAAGGATCGGTGAAATCGCCCCCGGAGAGGACGAATTGACTATCCGGGCTAAAAATCAACGCCGTCGGGGTCGATTCTTGTCCTTTCAAGGTCTGAAATAGCGTGAGCTTACCCAATCCAGGAACGATCGGGGCTTCCGGGGCTTCCGGTGTTGTCGGTGTGGTGGAGGGTTCCGTCCGCGCGTCCGGTTTTTGTGGCGTTGTCGGCGTTGCGGGAGATTTCGGGGGAGCGGGCGGGATTTGGGCGTGGCTTACCGTTATCGCGCCCCCGATCAGTGTCACGCTCACCCCGAGCAGTACCGTCCGAATCACACTCTCCCCACCCCGTACTATCCTGAACTTCATAAATCTACTTGCAGATTAGGACAAATCGTGCTATGAATTTTACCGCTTGTCGGACGGTTTGCCAAGCGAGAGCGTTTCTTAGCGACGATTTTTTTCCTCGCTCAATACCGGGAGCGGTACGCCATTAGAGCGCGCGGGAAGGTAATAACGGGGAGATTCTTCCCGAATAGGCTTTTTCGCTTTCTGAATCTGTAGCCAACGCGCGATCGCGGCGATCGTCACGATTAGAATACCGAAGGATAATAGCGTCCAACGCTGTCCCGCGCCGCCGATGACCGTATCGACCAACCCGACAGCCAGGATAAAGCCGGTGATCGGTTCCTTGCGATAGGCTCTCCCGAGAAAGCGGGGCCAGATAGTATTGATCATCGTCTCTCGTATCCGTATCTATAGGTAATTCCATTTTAGACGGTAACACTTCACCCCTTGCCGGGAGAATATCGCTATACGTCCGAGCCTTCCGAAAGAACTCGATCGAGGGAAAGACGGGTTACACTGACGGATAAAATCCGTCTTCCCGCGCTATTTATGCCGAATCATCTCGTCAAGTCTCGGAGTCTCTACCTACAGAAACACGTCCATAACCCGATCGATTGGTGGTATTGGTGCGAGGAAGCCCTCGATATCGCCAAGAAAGAGGATAAACCGATTTTCCTGTCGATCGGCTACTCTAGCTGTCACTGGTGTACGGTGATGGAGGGGGAAGCTTTTTCCAATCCGGCGATCGCCAATTATCTGAACACCCATTTTCTTCCCATTAAAGTCGATCGGGAGGAACGGCCGGACATCGATAGTATCTATATGCAAGCCCTCCAGATGATGACGGGACAGGGGGGCTGGCCGTTAAATATTTTCCTAACCCCCGATCGATTGATCCCTTTTTACGGGGGAACCTATTTCCCCGTAGATCCCCGTTTCGGTCGTCCCGGATTCCTGCAAGTGCTACAGTCCGTCCGTCGCTATTACGACGAGGAAAAGGAAAAACTCGCCGCTTTTACCCGCGAGATGCTCGGCGCGCTCCAACAGTCGGCGATTCTCCCGATCGCTGACACGAATCTACAATCCGACGAACTTCTCTACAGGGGGATCGAGAGTAGTACCGCCGTGATCGGTGTTTCGATGAACCGGTACGGTCGTCCCAGTTTCCCGATGATTCCCTACGCTAACCTAGCTCTAGAGGGGCAAAGATTTCTCGATCGAATTAACCCCGATCTCGCCGGCGCGGCCTATCAACGGGGCGAAGATCTAGCATTAGGGGGCATTTACGACCATGTAGCGGGAGGATTTCACCGCTATACCGTAGATTCTACGTGGACGGTTCCCCATTTCGAGAAAATGCTTTACGATAACGGGCAAATCGTCGAGTATCTGGCGAATTTATGGAGCGCGGGCGATCGGGAACCGGCTTTCCGACGGGCGATCGCCGGGACGGTAAACTGGCTAAAACGGGAAATGACCGCGCCGGCCGGCTATTTCTACGCCGCGCAGGATGCCGACAGTTTCCGCCACGCCACGGACTCGGAACCGGAAGAGGGGGCGTTTTACGTCTGGTCTTACGATGAATTAGCCGATTTCCTCGATCGATCCGAATTACAAGCCTTACAAAACGCGTTTACCCTCACTCCCGAGGGCAATTTTGAAGGGCAAAACGTGCTACAACGCCACGATCGAGGGGAATTATCCGACGAGATCGAGGCGATTCTGGCGAAACTCTTCTTCCTGCGCTACGGGGCCTATCCGCACGAGATCGAAACCTTTCCCCCCGCGATTAATAACGAACAGGCGAAAACGGGCGAATGGCGGGGCCGTATCCCGGCCGTTACCGACCCGAAAATGATCGTCGCCTGGAATAGTCTGATGATTTCCGGACTGGCGCGCGCCTCTGTCGTGTTCGGCGAGGAGGAGTATCGGGAAATGGCGATCCGCGCGGCGCGGTTTATTCTGGAGAACCAGCGAATCGAGAACCGTCTCTATCGGCTGAATTACGGGGGACAGCCCTCGGTATTCGCCCAGGCGGAAGATTACGCGTATTTGATCAAGGCGTTACTCGATCTCCACGAGGGACGACCGACGGAAACGGAATGGTTAGCGGCGGCGATCGAGATACAATCGGAGTTCGATCGCCACTTCGGTTCGATCGAGTTCGGGGGTTATTTCAACACGGCCGACGATAACACCGGCGATCTCATCATCCGCGAGCGCGGCTACAACGATAACGCCACCCCTTCGGCTAACGGCATCGCTATCACCAATCTGATCCGCCTCTCCCATCTGACGGAAAATCTCGATTATCTGGCGAGTGCCGAACGCGCTTTAGGCTCTTTTAGTGCGGTTCTGACCGAATCGCCCACTTCCTGCCCGATTCTCTTCGTCGCGCTCGATAATTACCGTCACGGCTTTTCGGTACGCGTCCGCGAGGGGGATCTACCGGGGTTGATCGATCGATATCTACCCACCGCCGTCTATCGCGTCGATACGGAGTTATCGGAGTACACATTCGGGTTAATCTGTCAAGGGTTAACCTGTCTCGAACCGGCGCGCGATCGGGAACAGTTACTCGATCGGATCGAGGGGGTTATTAAAGGGTAAAGAAAAGGAGCGATCGGGGTAAAATACTAGAGAAAATTTCCCTTACTGTGACGCGGGAAATTTTTCGCGTATAGCTCGATCGCCTCTACCTCCCCCGATACATCATGCTACGAGAAGAAGCCAGTTGGTTGGCAAAGAATATTTATTGCCTGGACGAGAAAGAAGTCTTTCCCTTACTCAACATCGGTAGTTCTAGTCGAGAGTTTCGAGAGAAAGAACAGCCCTGGATAGACGCGTGGTTATTTAAAACGGCTAGAGAGAAGGGTTATCCCGTGATTCATACCGATTTAAAAAAAGCGATCGGTGTCGATATCGTCGGCGATTTAAACGATGCCGATTTTCGAGAAAAACTGGGCGGGCTAAATATAAAATCCGTTCTCTGCTCGAATCTCCTCGAACATTTAATAGACCGAGAAACGATCTGTAAGAATATAAGCTCGATCGTTCCGGTGAATGGCTATCTATTTCTCACGGTTCCCTATCGATTTCCATACCATCGCGATCCGATCGATACGATGTTTCGTCCCGATGTGGAGGAGTTGCGTCAACTGTTTCCCGAACTAGAGATCGTCCACGGGGAAATCGTCGCGGGAGGGAAGTTAATCCAGGTAACGAATATTCCCGCGATCCTTTATTTAACCGTTATGATCGTCCGCTTACTTTTGCCCGTTTACCAACCGCTCCGATGGTTCGATTCCTTACGCTATAGTTTATGGTTGTTCCGAGATATTTCCGCCACCTGTATTGTTTTTCAGAAAAAAGATCCGAGAGTTACGTGATCGCCTCGCTCTTTGAATTCTCGCGATCGATCGCCCGAAAAAAACGATCGCGCCTCGGGAGTATGACAATTTCTTTCCCGGACTCGATCGACATCGGGTTACAAGGCGTAACAATAGAATCATCTACCAAAATCAACGGAACGGAGTGAATACATTTCTTTTATTAGCGTCGCTCGTGATCACGCAGGTATTGGGCGATATGTGGCTCAGTCGGGCGATGAAAAGCTTCGGGACAGCCAATCCCCTCAGTGTTTCCGGACTCGCCTCGATCGTCGTTTACGCGCTGACGAATTTCTGGATTTGGCTGGGAGTGGCAACGCTCGTTTTTTCTCTCTTTCTCTACTTTATCGCGGTATCCCGCCTCGATCTCAGTTACGTTCTGCCGATTCACGCCTCGCAATATATCTTGAACGCGTTTTTCGCCTGGATATTGCTGGGGGAATCGGTTTCGGTGATCCGATGGCTTTCGGCGATCGTGATCGCCGTCGGGGTATTTATCGTCAGTCTTAGCAAGAATCCCGCCTCTTTCGAGAAATTGAGTCCGAAACAAAAGAATTTTCCGTTTCGGAAATGGTTCGATAAATTTTTCCTCGCGCTCGTTCCCGTTAGTTTATCCGCGGTTAAATTCTGGGGTGCGGTTTTGGTGATCGCCCTTTCCGACTCCGCGGGGGATTTATCCAACACGATCGGGATGCGACAGATCGGCGCGATGAAAATTAACTCCCCGTCTTCCCTGATCCGTTTTATCGGAAAAATTCTCACCAACGCCAATATTTTACGGGGGATCGCTTTTCAGACGATCGCCTTTTTTAGCTTCCTGTCTATCCTCAGTTGGGCGGATATCAGTCTCGTCCGTCCCGCCACGGCTTCCGGCTACGTTACCACCCTCCTCGGCGCGAAATACCTTCTGCACGAACAGATTAAACCCGGCCGTTTGTTCGGGATTGTTATCGTCGGCATCGGCGTGGGTTTGGTAAGTTTAGACGGTTTGATCTAGCGGGGATTAATCTTCCGCGCTTTCTTCTTAAAACTCTTGGGAAAAATTTTTTACTTCAAACTTACAAATCTTGAATGGATTTTAGGGGATTGTTGGGTTTGACGCGATCGGGTCGATCGAACGAGCGATCCACTTTATCCTTCCTTCGGGCAAACTTCAAAAGCCAACTCGTGTCGATAAAAACAAATGTTGAACTCCGCGAAGAAGTTCATGTGTCCGAAAATTACCGGTATATCGCCGATCTCGATCCAAGCGAATCCGAGTAAAACGGGTGGAAATCGCGCGATCGTACCGGATACAACTAAACCGCGGGAATCGCTCCGAGCCAAGTTGCCGCTTAACGGAATCGAAACCGTTTGATTTTCCCAAACAGCCCCTAGTTGTAGACCGACCTCATAAGGCAGAACATTGACACTCGCGCCCGTATCTAGAAGCGCCATGACTTCTAGAGAACGATTTCCCAAGGTGAGGACTAAGGGCAGATACGGCATAATGAGCGATCGCCCGAGGTTGTCCGTTCGTTCGGTGAATGAATAACGTTCCGCGTTAAGCATCGGATTCCGCCTTCGCCCTATCCAATAAATCCGATAATGCTTGAACCCCGACGCTATCGGCTTGAGGAGACCACACCACCGCTTCGGTGGCCGCTAATCGATCGAGAAGCGAAGTCTCTGGCTCGGATTTTTCGGTGGATTCCAAGTTATATCCTTCTTCTCTAGCGACCGCGAGAAGGAGAAAGTGGATAAGCCGCAATTTATCTTGGTGAGATAATCGCTCTACGGTGGGTAAAAGTTCGCGGAGAGTCATATCGCTCTTTCGGGGAGGGTGGGCGATCGGGATTGTCTACTCTCTAAGTGTAACGATTAATTGAAAAATCGCTTTAACGAACGATCGCCGATCGGTAGCGCTTCTATCCATCGCGAAATTTCGGGAGAAGAGTTATCCCTATCTTACCTCTTCACTCCAAGGCAAAGCTTAATTGTAGGGGATTGTTGGGTTCGACTCGATCGAACGACAAAATCGGCGATCGCACTATTAATAACTGTAGAGGCACGAAACCCAACACGCGTCTCGTTAATTTTACGAGAAGTTGTCAGGTTTCTTTACGGAACACGCGATCTGGTTGATCGGCGATCGAGATCGAGCTTAAACAATAGGTTGAATAAACTCAATGCCAGATCAATCACGGAGTCGCGTCTTGCCCCTCTTTCTCATCTGCTTTCTTCTGTAATTTTTCATACATTCTTTCGCACACTTGGAGTTCGTCGAAAAGATAATCACCTTCAGAGAGATTTCTTTCCTTCACGATTTCTCTCAAACTCTCGACTCGCTTATAAAACAGCTTATTCTGGTGATCAATAATCGTTTGAATCACTAGGGGAATCACCTGTGCAAAGGCTTCTTGAGTAAGTGGTAGAGACTGTAAAGGTCGCTGATCTGTGTTCATGTTAGCCTCGATCTTTCTCAATTCTTCTGGAGTGACTGGTGGAACCTCATAAAGTGGATCTGTGTTCATGTTTTTTCCTTATCTCGCCTTCAACGGGGATGATAGTTGGACATTCTCAGTATAACAAGTTCCTGCGAATGTTATACAGATTGTTTTACCAAGTACCTAGCAATATCTCTCAAAATAAAGTTTGAGGTTGGCATAGAAACTTATAGCAAATCATATTCTATCAAGATCTGATGCAACCTCAAACTGGATCAATCTCCCCCGTTATGAGAAATTCCAAATTGAAACTTGTGAATTCCAACAGCCAAAACTAGCTCCATAGCTGTTCCATAAGAAGTGCCTGTTTTTTGTACCCCTATATTTTTCCATACTATATGATTAAGAGAATCTCTTTTGCCTAAAGTATACCCTGGACTAGAATAAGTTACAAAATAATGCTCGTTTTGAAATGAAAAGTATACTATATCAGGTTTTCTATAAGTCGTTACATATCCTCCACCTTCTCGCAAGATAAACTCTAATTCCTTAGTAATCTCTCCCAGGGTCTTCCATTTAACAGGAGAAAGCTCACTAAAATTCTTTTTACAATCTCTTCCCATCTGGAAGGACAACTTAATAAGATTATCATAATACAGCCTTTCTCAGATAAATGAGGTACGTTTTGGGAGCTAGAACCCTTTAGTAGCAAGGGTTTGTCTGTACTTCACCTTTACGAGAAAGGCTGTACTTATAATTTTCTTCTATGGGATCACCAAAGGAACAACCTTCAGGTAAAACAAATTGATTTTTGCTAAAAATAGCAGAATCACATTTTCTTTTTGTAATTTTTTCGACAATTTTGTCGCTCTCCAAGCAAAATTCATGGCATTCTTCAATAACTTTATCTGAATTGTCACGTCCTTGGCGATAATAGGATTTTTTTATTATTTTGTTTTCTAATACTTCACAGCCTTGATAAACTAACTCTTTTGTAATCGCCATCAATTGATCAAACTGTTGTTGAAGCACTATTCTTTCCTCCAGATCCGAAATACGTTGGCCTTTTGAGCCTTAATTTTGACTTTAATTTTATAGACTAAATTCACATCAAAGAGATACAGACGTATGATCTATCTAGCTGTAGATTATACGGATTGTATCCATGTAACAACCCTATAGAGGTATTTTTAAGGATTTATTCCATATCTCACCCTCAAGGGGGATGATGGTTGGAAATTTTCCGTCTAATACGCCCTAGCGATATTATACAAATTTCTCTAGCGCTCGCAAACACTCCATCACCAACCATTACACATCGTAACAGTGGAGTTCGATCGCTCTCCCCATTTCCCCTACCCTGCAAACTGGCGGAGAATTCTCACGACTTCCTCGGTATTTTCTGATGATAATCTCCGTTTAACCTCGCGAATATAATCGGATAGCTCCATCTAATTCGACCGTGAACTTAACTCTTTTTTCGCCGCTAACAACATTTCCCAATAAACATTCCACTCGAAATAATCCATATCGTCCCCTAGCTCACCCGAACGAAATCTAGGATAGAATTCATCCTAACTCATGCGATATTGATTCTCGTATTGCTTTACACGGTTTTCTAAATCCAAAATTTGAGCGTAAATCTCCGAGTTTTCACGTCGATCGCTCTGAATTTTTTGATGCAGTAACTCTCTTTCTTCCGCGGAGAGCGAGAGAATAATTCGCGCATCGGGAATCAACCAATTGGGTATTCATTTTCGTTACGATCCGAGATAGGAGTGTTTCCCGTGAGAACTGTACCGGATTCGATCGAGATCCGCTTCCATCCCCATGATAGGGTAGGGAATCGCTCCCCCCATTTCCCCTACCCCGCAAACCGAGAATATCGGGATGGTTGGGTGGCTAGTTCGCGGATTGGCTAACCAGCGTAGCTGTCTCCCGATCCAAGTTAACCAACGCTTCTTGAATTCGATCTACCTCGCGTGCCTCAAACATCACTTCGCCACACTGGTCGCATACCCACGCCGGAATATTGTCCCAAGAAACATGATAGCCATTCCGATCGATGGTAAAGGGAGCGGTTCCGCGTCGCATTCGAGCCTTACAGTATAGGCATTCCATTCTTACAGTCTCCCTTTAAAATCAGGTGTCCATTGGTTAGGATCGGGTAAATATGCCGTAATGATAGCTAAATATTCATCTTTCGGAGTACAGACCACATGAATCGCTCGATTATCTCGTCCAAGCCCTAACATCAGACAGCTATGACCTCGCGCGTCTTCCGGGTAATCTTCAATGATCTCACCTAGCGTGACCACTGATTCCACTTCAGCGGTTGAAATCATTCGATCCGGGCGTAACATTTGCCTGATCGTGTGCGGAAGAAACAACAGCCTTTTACCGGCCGCTTCTCGAACTTGTTCTAGGATGCCATCGGTCACGTCAACCGCTGATGGATTTCAAGGATATTATAATCTATTCCGATCGAACGGTCGGACGTGTTAGCGTAACGCTCCTACCCCGCGAATTGCCGGATAATTCTCGCGACTTCCTCGGGATTTTCTAAGGGTAAATTATGACCGCCGGCGACTACCGCGCGCGTCGCGGTCGGCATCGCGGATTGTTGTTCGGCGAGGTCTTCGGGGCGGTTGAACTGGCTCTTATCGCCGTAGATGAGAGCGATCGAACTCCGAATTTCCTTCAATATACACAAATAGCGATTTTTGTCAATGCCATTGAACTCGATTCCCGCGCGGGTTCTCAGCCGGTTCGCCCAACGCCAGCGAACGCCACCTTTGCAGGGTTCGGTATTCCTTTCGGCGAGTTCTAGGGCGAGAGATTCGGAGAGATTCGGGGCGGATTGGCGCATTCTTCCCGCTACCGTGGCTATATCGGGGAAAACGGGATGTTCCGGCGGCGAGGCCAGATAATCGAGGTGGGTGGTTAACTGATTTACCGTTTCGCTCGCTCGCATTTCCGCGGGGATGACCGTTTCCACGAGAACTAATTTTTCTACCTTCCACGGACGGATACTCGCGTAAATCGCGGCCAGTACCGACCCGAAGGAGTGACCGATAAGGGTAATCGGTTCCTCGGCGATTTGGGACACGATAGCGTCGATATCGCCGAGAAAGTCGAGTAAATGGTACGATCCTCCCTGGGTGATATGGTCGGATTTGCCGTGACCGCGTAAATCCGGCGCGATGACGCGATATCCCTGTCTAGCGAGACGAATCGCCACCTCATGCCACGTAGCGCCCTGTTCTAGAATGCCGTGGAGACAGAAGAGGATTTTCCCCGCTTTTTCCCCCCAATTACAGAGACAGAGATTCAAACCGCGGACATTGATATAGGTTTCTTCCATCTCCGCGAGGGAAGGGGTTTCCACCGGTTTCTCTTCGGGAAGGGAATAATCAAAGATAGACGCGACCTGACGGGAGAATTCTCCTAGCGGTCGAGGGAGTTGGATTTCTTTCCAGCTTTCGGCTAGTTTCGCGTCGATGGTCTTTCTTTTCAGGAAATTCGGGTCGCCGACGGAGAGGGATTGCCGGTGTACCCCGTCGGTCATCCGCTGTCCCTCGTAGGGGGTGAGAAGGGATTCGTGGAAGGGGATTCCCAGGAATTCGCACAAGCGACGGGTGACGGGTTCCGGATTGGTGACTAATTCCTCGTAAACAATTAAATGATGGCGTTCGGGGTCGATTCCCGCGAGAAAGTCGAGAATATTTTGATTTCCCCGCGCCCAGATAAGTTCCGCGAGTTGATACGGGTCTTCTGTTCCGTTACCGACCAGTTTATCCATGCGGAGACGGCAGAAAGAATCGATAACCGCGTGGGGATGCCGGACGAGGTGAATATATTTCGCGTTGTCGAAAATCGTTTCCGCGCGGTCGAGGGTTTCCCGGTGGAACGCGTAGGTGGGGGATTTATCGATAAGCAGTCGGGAACCCGCGAAGGTTTGCAGATTGGCGTAGATTTCGGGGATAGATAGGTCTTGACGTTTCCATTCGTCTAGAATCGCCTGACCGGTCTCGCTATCGACCCCTTTTAAGTCCATGATGGCGCGTTGCAATCCTTCCCCGAGATGGGAGAGGGAAAGGTCTTGTTCCCGTTGTCCCATCGTGTCGAAGGGTAATAGATGCAATTCGGGAGGGGAGGCTAAATCGGGATGGCCGGCTAACATCACCCGCAGTAAGGTGGAACCGGAACGAGGACTAGAGAGAATGAAGGCGATAGGCGGTAGTTTTTTCTCTACCTGGAAGTTTCCCGCAGAGATTTGATAATTACCGACCGATAACGGGGTTTCGGGGACGGGAATGGATTCCCCCCCGCGATGGGTTCTCGCAAATTCTCCGGCGAGATATTTGGCGAGATTGCCGATTTTCGGGTGTTGGTAGATTTCGCGGGGATATAGCATTAACTGGAGGTCGGTTTTTAGCCGATTAATCGCCTCCATGACCATTAACGAATCCATACCGAGATCGAGTAAACTATCCTCGGCGTTGATTTTTTCGGTGGGTAGACCGATGACGCGGGCGATCGCCGATCGAAGATAATGGAGTATATATCCCTCTCTCTCCCCGTCCGGTAGTTGCAGAATTCGATCGAAAACCCCAATTTCCTGACTCTTTTTAACTTCGGGCGCGAGAATACGGGCGAAATAGGGAGAATTCACCAACTCGGGAAACTGCTGGCGTACCGCGTCCCAATCGATGTCGATAATGCCGATTCGGGCGGTATTTTCGGGGATTTCGTCTATCAGCTTCAAGGATTCGGCGACGGGAAGGGGATTTAATCCTTTCACCGCGATACGGGTTCGCGCGGCCATTCCCCCGTCTAAAGTTCCCCAGTTAACCGTCAACGCGGGAAGGCCGAGACTATGACGATAATAAGCGATCGAATCCAGAAACGCGTTCGCGGCGGCGTAATTTCCCTGGCCGGGGGAACCCAATAACGACGCGGCCGAGGAAAACATCACGAAGCTATCGAGGTTCATTTCTCGCGTTAATTCGTGAAGGTTCCACGTCCCGAGGACTTTCGGCCGGAAAACCCGTTCAAATTGTAACCAATTTAACCCTTGCAGGAGGCCATCGTCTAAGACTCCCGCTAGATGAAAGATACCTTTCAACGGGGGTAAATTATTCCGGACGTTATCCAGTACAGTTTGCAAGTCCTCCCGGTTCGCGACATCCCCTCGGGCTACGGTGACGGTAATCCCTCGCTGTCGTAGAGTTTCAAGGGTTTCTCGCGTCGCTTCCGGGGGGTCTTTCCGTCCCAGTAAGACGAGGGAAGTGACTCCCCGCGACGCTAACCATCCCGCGGTTTCTAGTCCTAATTGACCGAATCCCCCGGTAATTAAATAGGTTCCTCGCGAATAGTCGATTTTACTTTGAATTGCTTTTTGCTGAACTCGCTGTATACGGGGGGTGTAACTCTGTCCCCCGCGGAAGGCGATTTGTTTTTCCGCGTCCGGATTGGCGATACGGGAGAGGAGGAAATTGACTTCCTCGCTTCGATTCTCGTCTAAATCGATGATTCCGCCCCAATACTCAGTATATTCGAGAGCGATCGATTTCCCCATCCCCCAGAGAGTCGCGGCCACCGGATTCGTTACCCTATCGGACTCGATAACTTTTTGAACCCCTCGGGTAACAATCCAGAGTCTCGCGGTGATTGCCGTCGCGACGAGGGATTGTAGGAGATACAGGACTCCGCGACAACCGAAATCCGCAGTTTCTATCGGGGAGTTTTCTAAACCCCACAGATACAGGATTCCGTCTAGGGAGTTTATATCCGAGAATAAACGTCGGTAATCGTCTTTACTTGCGGGATTAATTATCCATCCCCGTTCTAGTTTCCGATAGCTGTCTCCCGCGTATACGAAATAGGAACCGGGTAAACGGTTTTCTAACTCTTCACTCAGCGAATCCGTCCCCGCGAAAACGAGATAGATAGATTCGGGACGGGAGGAGGGGATAAACGTTTCTTTCTCCCAGATTTCCCCGTATAACCAATCGCGATGACTTTCTTCGGTGAACCAGTAGCGTTGACGCTGGAAGGGATAGGTGGGTAAACCCGCGAGACGAGTCCGGGGATAATCTCGATCGAACCCGCGCCAGTCGATCGATACCCCCAACCCGTACAATTTAGCTAGACTGTCGAGTATCTGTGTCCAGTCGTCACTATCCTCGCGCAGACCCGTTAACCAATAGCCGGATTCGGAAATCGCCTTTCCCATGCCCGATAAGATGGGTTTTGCGCCGATTTCGAGAAAAATTCGATATCTCTGTCCCTGTAGCGTCTCGATACTATCGGAGAAACGAACCGGCGCGAGAATATGATTCACCCAGTATTCGGGATTGGCGATTTCTTCCCCGATAATTTTCCCGGTAACGTTGGAAATCAAATCGATTTTCGGCGCTTGATAGGAAACCTCTCCCGCGAATTTCCGGAAGTCTTCCTCGATCGGCCGCATCAGGGGAGAATGGAAAGCGTGGGAGACTTTTAACTTTTTCGTTTTGACCGTTTTATCCTTGCAGAAGTCGAGAATTTTGTCTAAAGCTTCCGTTTCCCCGGAAATAACGAGATGTTGACCGTTAAACGCCGCGATAGACACGCTATCTCGATAAGCCTCTACCGCTTTGCGAATCACTCCCTCCGTCGCGAATACGGCTACCATTTCCCCGGTTCGCGGTAAAGATTGCATCAACCGCGCGCGACGGGTGATGAGTTTTAACCCGTCCTCGACGCTGAAAACTCCGGCTATCGTCGCGGCCACGTATTCCCCGACACTATGCCCCATAACGACGCTAGGAACGATTCCCCAGGACATCCACAGTCGCGCTAACGCGTACTCGATGGCGAAGATAGTCGGTTGTGTATATAAAGTCTCGTGAATACAGTCGGATCGATCGAATAATACCTCGACCAAGGGGATCTCTAATTCCGATTGTAGGATAGTCGCGCAGTGATCGATCGCTTCCCGGAAAGTGGGCTGTGTCCGGTAGAGTTCCCGTCCCATTCCCGCGTACTGCGAACCCTGTCCGGTGAATAAGAAGGCGACCCGTTTATCTAGTTCGGGATCAACGGTTTTATATTCGCTAATCTCGTTTAATTTCGTCAATAAGTCCCGAGAATCGCCCGCGATGACCGCCAAACGACGCGAAAAACTCGATCGACCCGTGTTCGCGGTAAAGGCGATGTCCGCCAATTCACGAGTTAAATTATTTGTCAAGTAATTTTTATAAGCCGTAACTAACTCCCCGAACGCGGTTTCATTTTTCGCGGAAAGGGTGAGAATATGCAACGGTCTATCTTCTCCTATCTCCTGCCTTCTGCCTTCTGCCTCCTGCCTTCTGCCTTCCACGATTACATGGGCATTGGTTCCCCCGAAACCGAAGGAACTCACCCCGGCTATCCGGGGATTTTCTGCCGTATCCCAGGACTGTAAACGCGTAGGGATCTCGATCGAACTATCCTGGAGATCGATATGGGGATTGATCGTTTTTAAATGTAAATGCGGGGGAATCTGTTCATTCTGTAGGGAAAGGACGACTTTAATCAATCCCGCGATTCCCGCGGCCGCCTCTAGATGGCCGATGTTCGTTTTCAGCGAACCTAGCATCAAAGGTCGATCTCGATCGACGGACAGAACCGCTTTTAATGAATTTACCTCGATCGGGTCGCCCAGCGCCGTTCCCGTCCCGTGAGTTTCCACGTAGGAAATCGCCGACGGTTCCACTCCCGCGTTCCGCAATGCCTGACGGATAACACTCTGCTGGGCTAAACCGTTGGGCGCGGTCAAACCGTTACTCCGTCCGTCCTGATTGATCGCGGTTCCCCGGATTACCGCTAGAATCGGATCGCCATCTCTCTCCGCTGACGAGAGACGTTTTAAAATCACCACCCCGCAACCTTCCCCGCGAACGTACCCATCCGCCGCCGCGTCGAAGGTTTTACAGCGTCCGTCCGCGGCCATCATGCCCGCTTTGGTGAAAGTTTCCGTCAATTCCTCGGATAATAATAGATTAACGCCCCCGACGATCGCCCGCTCGCACTCTCCCGACTGTAAACTTCGCGCCGCGAGATGAACCGCCACGAGAGAGGAGGAACAAGCCGTATCGATCGCCAGAGAGGGACCGCGCAGGTCGAACCAGTAGGATAATCGATTAGCGGCGATACTGTGCGCGTTGCCCGTCCCGATATAGGGATTGGTTTCTAAGGCTTTCTGGAGACGGATTTGGGAGTAATCGGAACTACTGATGCCGATAAACACACCCGTTTGACTTCCCGCCAGCGTTTCCGGGTTAATGCCGCCATTTTCCAGCGCGGAATACGTGACTTCTAATAATAATCGCTGTTGGGGGTCGATCTCGATCGCTTCCCGACGGGAGATACCGAAGAAATCCGCGTCGAATCGATCGATATCCGTCAAAAAACCGCCATAACCTTTCTGTACCCAGCGGCCGTTACTCTCCGCTACCGCGTCCATTCCCCCCGCTAACAACCGCCAGAATTCCCCCGGATTGTCCGCGTCGGGAAAACGACAGCCGATGCCGACGATAGCGATCGATTGTTCCCCCGCCGGAATCGTCGGTTCTACCGCGTTAACCGTTTCCTCTCCCGATAAATAGGCGGATAACGCCTCGATCGTCGGGTAATCGTAGGCTAACGTCGGCGATAACTTTCTTCCTAACCAATCCTCTAATTCCGCCGAAAGACGGATGACGGAGAGAGAATCTAACCCGTAACTGGCGAGGGGTTCGCGGGGATCGATCGAACGCGGGGAAATTCCCAAACGTCGGGCGATATTCTCCCGTAACCAGGATTCGATCGATCCCTGTTGCCGATTTTCCCTTTCTACGGCAACGGGAACCGGTTCCGACACGGTAACGCCCCGATCCTCGCCGATACTATGTAAACTGCCCTCTAAATATTCCGCCTTGCAAGCGTGTCGCTGGATTTTGCCGCTAGAGGTTTTCGGGATACTGCCGGTTTTCAACAACACCACGCGATAGGGAAGTAACTCGTGATTCTGTAAGACCGCGACGCGAACCGCGCGCGCCACTTCTTCGGTGTCCAGTTTCCGTAAATAACTCCGTTTGACCTCGTAGGCGATGATTAACCGTTCCTCGCCGTCGATTTCCACCGCGAACGCCGCCCCGCAACCCTCGCGAATGGCGGGATGGCTACTCTCTACCGTTAATTCGATATCCTGCGGGTAATGGTTGCGCCCGCGAATAATAATTAAATCCTTCAAACGGCCGGTGATAAATAGTTCCCCGTCCTGGAGAAAGCCGAGATCCCCCGTCCGCAGAAACGGCCCCTCGTTTCCCGCGCGCGCGTTAAACATGGCTTCGGTCAGGGTCGATCGATTCCAGTATCCCATCGCCACGCTAGGACTTTTCACCCAGATCTCGCCGATTTCATTCTCCGGACGGATTTCTAGGGTATCGGGATCGACTACCTTTAACGTTCCCTCGATCGCTCTCCCGCAACCGACAAAGGTAACGCTTTCCTCTCCCGTCGCGGGAATCACGCGATTCTCCTCGATGCCGCGCGAGTCGAAACTTGCCATCACGGGGGGATTTTCCTTGATCCCCCCCGATACGATTAACGTCGTTTCCGCCATCCCGTAACAGGGATAGAACGATTCGGGTTTAAAACCGTTCGGGGCGAAGGTTTCGGCAAAATTCAACAGGGTTTTCGATCGAACCGGTTCCGCGCCGGTAAAAGCCAGCGTCCAACGGCTTAGATCGAGGGTTTCCCGCTGTTCGGCATCGATCTGACTAACGCAGAGATCGTAGGCGAAATTGGGCGCGCCGCTGGTGGTGGCTTGATAGTCGGAAATCGCTTTCAGCCAACGGTAGGGACGCTGGAGAAAGGCGACGGGAGGCATGAGAACCATGCGCGCCCCGACATAAACGGGCTGGAGAATGCCGCCGATTAGACCCATATCGTGGTAGGGGGGCAACCAGGAAACGCCGATACTTTCGGGGGTATCGCCGAAACAGCGATTGATCGCGCCCGAATTGTGGATAAGATTGGCGTGACTCACCATCACGCCTTTGGGAACGCCGGTAGAACCGCTGGTGTATTGTAAGAAGGCGAGTCGATCGCCGTCGGGACGGTACTCGCGCCAATCGTCCGCGAGGGTGAGGGGAAGGGTATCGGTGGTGATACAGCGAAGACTCTCGCGCGAGAGAGAAAGGGTTAGCTTGCCGGCGATCGATTCGACGAGGGAATCGGTGGTGAGGGCGAGTTTCGCGTCCGCGTCGGCGACGATCGCCTGTAATCTCTCCAGGGAACGGTTAGCGCGGGGGGGATACGCGGGAACCGGGATGACTCCGGCGTACAGACAGCCTAAAAAGGCGGCGATAAAGTCGAGTCCCGGCGGGTAGAGAAGTAGGGCGCGTTCGCCGGCGACCTGTAATAATTGGAGACGCGCGGCGATCGCTCTCGCGTGTCGATCGAGTTCCGCGTAGGTGAGGGAAGCGGACTCGATCTCGCCATCGGCTAGAAAGGTAAAAACGGGTTGGGAGGGCTGTTCGAGCGATCGATACTGTAAAAGTTCTACAAAATTGGAAAATTTCCGATTCATCTATCTTTATTCGTATTTTTAGACTTTTTTTTAGCGTTTACAGGGGTATTAATCGGCTCTCGCTGGATACAGAACTCCCATACTCTTTATTTTACTGGATTGGCGATCCCGATAACATAACACATCTCTGAGAAAGGATAAAGGATCGGTGTATAAAAGTATAGTCTACCCCCCGGCTCGATCGGGGGAGTCAGGAGTCAGGAGTCAGGAGTCAGGAGTCAGGAGGTAGGAGGGAGTCTTGGGGCGATCGCGCCAAACGGGGTTTCAATCCCCGTCGGGTGTTTTCCCCCTTCCCCCTTCCCTGTTCCCTTTAAAGAAGCGATCGAAAATCCCCCCCCGGCCCGAAAGTCACGGGTTCGACCAAAACCCAAAAATCGGAATAAACAAATGTCACAAGCCCGCCGACCGCCTCCCCACAACCTACCCCCTACACCCCACACCCTACACCCCACACCCTTCCCTCCTGACTCCTCCCCCATTCGGAAAACCGTATCTGTCTCGACTTCCCCCGTTTCTACCCCGGACGTAAAATAGAGGGGAGATTATCTAGCAGTGACAAACCTTTTTAAGATTATGGGATTCTTTGACTCGGAAGTGGTTCAGAACGAGGCGCGACAGTTGTTCGAGGATTACCAATCCCTGACGCGATTGGGGGGCGAGTACGGGAAATTCGATCGAGAGGGCAAGAAAATTTTTATCGACAGAATGGAAGAACTGATGGAACGCTACAAGATTTTCATGAAGCGTTTCGAGTTATCCGAGGATTTCACCGCGCGGATGACGGTCGAACAGCTAAAGACTCAACTGGGGCAGTTCGGCATCACCCCGCAACAGATGTTCGATCAGATGCAAGTCACCCTGGAACGGATGAAGGCGGAGATTCAATAGCCGGCTTCCCGCGAGGTAGCGATCGACTATAGCGCGATAACCGTTGATTGACAAAGAGCGATCGGGAGTATTTGCCCGATCGCTCGATCGTTTTGAATTTTGGGAACTACAGCCCGACGCGTTATGCCGATCGCCTGTAACTCTAGCGGGAATACGGGAGGGAAAAGCTTACTCGTCCACCTTTCCCCTATTCCCTTTACCGACGTTCCGCGGGAGGGGCGACGGGGGCCACATCCGGGGGAGGCGTGATCTGGATGGGAACCGATCGAGTATCCGGCTCGCTCACGGTCACGGGAACGGTAACGGGTGCGGCGGCCGGGGCGCTGTTACGGGGGGTAGACGCGGCCGGGGCGCTGTTAGAACGGGCAATGGTCGATCGCCGCCGTCTCCGTTCGCTCCGTCGGGTAGCACGGTCTTCGGAACGGGTTTCGGAACGGGTTTCGCCCCGGTAAGCCTGTACGGTGGGTTCCTCGCGACGGACACGGAAACGTCGCCGTCTCCGGGTCGGGCGATCGCCCTGCGAACCGTCGTCGATCGAGGCCGATGGATTCGAGCGATTCGAGCGATCGAGCGATCGGGATGTCAGGGTGAAAGAGACGCGACGGGGTTTGAGCGGTTCCGCGGTCAGGGTTTTCGGACGACTGTTCAAATTCGGATCGGCGAATCCCTCGCGGGGCATATTTTCGGTCGCCTTAAGCATGAACTGTCGCCACATCCACGCCGACATCGTACTCGCGCCGTTGGTCGGTTTATTATTATCGTTCCCTAGCCAGACTCCCGTGACCAATTGGGGAATATAACCGACGAACCAGAGATCGCGGGCTTTATCCGAGGTTCCCGTTTTTCCCGCCACCGGGCGACCGATTTGGGCGGGCGTTCCCGTTCCCGAATTGACCACGTTCTGAAGCATCCAGGTCATCGTCGCGGCGGTGTTTTTATTCAGGGCGGTCGTCGGTTTAAATTTCGCCTCGTACAGAACCTTACCGTGGCGATCGATCACCCGATCGATCCCGTATACCGGTCGGTGTACCCCGTTATTGGCGAAAGTCCCGTAGGCGCCGGTCAGTTCCAACAGCGTCACCTCCGACGCGCCGAGGGCGAGGGAATAGGTGGGCAGGAGTTTCGATTCGATCCCCATCGCGTTGGCCAGTTTGATCACCGGGTTCCAACCGACTCCGACGAGAACCTGTACCGCGACCACGTTCACCGAGGAGGTTAACGCGTCGCGCATCGTCAACTCGCGACCGCTATATCGATCGCCGAAATTCTCTGGCTTATAGCCATCGACCGTGTACTCCACGTCCTTGTAACTGGAGTAGGGCGATCGTCCGGCGGCGATCGCGGCGGCGTAGACAAACGGTTTGAACGTGGAACCCGGCTGACGTTTCGCCTGGGTAACGCGGTTGAATTGGTTTTTATCGTAGTCTTTACCGCCGACCATCGCTTTAATCTGGCCGGTCTTGGGATCGATCGATACCAGCGCCGCCTGTTGGAAACCCTGCCAGCGTCCGTAACGCGATACGCCCCGCTCGATCACCTTTTCCGCTTCCTTTTGCCAACCGGGATTCAGGGTGGTTTTGACGACGATCCCTCCCTCTTGTAAAGCTTTCGCGGGAACCAGTTTCGGTAGTTCTTTCTCCACGTAATCGGTGAAGTAGGGGGCTTCGCGTTGGAGACGTTTGAGCGGGCTAGGTTTGGTCGCGAGGGGCGAGGCGATCGCTTTTTCCGCCTCTGCCGGGGTGATCAGTTTTTCCGCCGCCATCAGCTTCAAAACGGTATCCCGGCGTTCCTTCGCCGCTTTCGGATTTTCGAGCGGGGAATACAGACTGGGGGCGGGAACGATCCCGGCCAGCGTCGCCGCTTCCGGAAGGGTTAATTTCTCGATCGGTTTACTGAAATACACTTGGGACGCGTCGGCGATGCCGTAGGCTCCCGAACCGAGATAAACCAGATTGAGATACCGTTCTAAAATCTGATCTTTCGAGTATTTATCCTCGATTTTCTGGGCGATCCGCATCTCGCGAAGTTTGCGATCGACACTCCTTTCTTGAGACAGAAAAACGATCCTCGCTAACTGTTGGGTGATGGTACTTCCCCCCTCTTTCACCCCCCCGGCGCGGAGGTTAGAAAAGAGCGCCCGGAAAATCCCCTGCGCGTCCACGCCGCCGTGTTCGGAGAAACGCCGATCCTCGCTGGCGATAAACGCCTCCCGCACGACTTCGGGAACCTTCGCGAGTTTGACCGTATCGTGGCTGACGGGGCCGTTCTGTTTCAAGACCGTACCGTCCGCCGCCTCGATCGTCAGGGTGTCCTTCCGGGCGTAGGTTAATACTTCCCCCAGATTATCCGGCAGGGAACTCTCGAACCGGTTCGCCTGCCAACCGATGGCGATCGCGCCCCCGCTAATGCCCAATCCCATCCCCACGAATATCCAGAATTTCGGGTGCTTTCGCCATTCGGGAAGGGGCGTTTTCGCGATCAGTCCGGAAATATCCGTCTTCAGCCGGTTAACCGCGGCCGGTAACTTGGTTTTTTCGATCGGCGTTCCCTCCTCCGTCGTCAGGGGCTTGTATTGCGGCCCGTCTCCCGAGGGGGCGGGATCGGCGGGATTCGCGTCCGCGTCCGTCGCCAGGGGCTGATACTGCGGTTCCGGAGAGGGGTCTACCGGTTTCCCCTGGGATTGAAAGATCTGCTCAAGTTTCTCTTTGAATTTCACTTTATATACCCTAATCAAGTCAAAAACTAACCGTTAAAAGTAAAAGCAGGACATTCTATTTCGCCCTATGATAGCAGGAGTCGGGAGACGGGGGCGGGAGGCGGGAGAGGGTAAAGGTGAAAGGATTAAGAAAGCTCTTTTCCCTTTCCCCCTTCCCCTTTCCCCCGAAAAAATTCCCCCTCTCCCTCACTACTCCCGAAGTTGTCGCCACCAGTGATGGAGGGGGTAATAGAGGACGGGACTCCAGAGACTACTAAGAACCGCGGAGGTGAGGGCGATCCGTTGGTAATCGACCCAGAGATCGGCGGGCGATCGATCTCCCTGGAGATAGTATTGTAGGGCGATGAAAGCTTCCGAGAGGAGGGTCATCCCGAAAACGAGCAGGACGACCGAGATCAGTTCTTCTTTGATATATCTCTGTTGGTGGATTTTGGCCGTTAAAAAGCCGATAAAACCGAAAACCATAATATGGGATGGATAATCGGTGGTGAGTCCGTCCTCGATCGCTCCCAGGACTAAACCGGCCACCACGCTATCGAGAATCGATCGATTCAAACTCCAACTCACCAGCCAGATTAGTAACCAATTCGGCCCGATGCCCAGGATCTCCATTCCCGGCAGACGGGTTAACGAGAGAAAGGCGCACAGGAGAACCGAGGCGATCGTTAGAAAAATATCCAGAAAAAAACGGGAACGGGATGATAAACGGGAACTTTTACCGAATTTACCGAGCATACAGACTCCTCACGGTTCCCCGACGGGATGAACGAAAACCCATTCGAGATGATTGACGGTAGCCGTGAACTCGATCTGGGCGGTCGGGGCGGGATTTTGCTCTAAATTCACGGAAATCACCCGACCGATGGGTAATCCGGGGGTAAACAGACGACTAACGTTAGAGGTCGTTACCACGTCCCCGACTTTCACATCGGGCGCTTTTTCAAAGAAACGGAGGGTGGCGATCTGGGAATCCCGGCCCTGAATCAAGCCCATCGAACGACCGCGGCCGATCGTCGCCCCGACGCGACTGTTGGCGTTACTGACTAACATCACCCGGCTCGTGTGCGGGGTCACGGTCGTCACCCGTCCCACCAGACCGCCGGTTCCCGTGACCGACGCGCCCACTTTAATCCCGTCGGCACTACCGCGACCGATAACGATCTCCCGCCACCAATCATCCGCGCTCCGACCGATAATCGGCGAGGTGATCACCGGCTGTTTTTGGGCTTTGTAATAACCGAGCAGGGTTTTCAGTTGTTGGTTCTGGTACTCGACCTCGCTTAAGCGATTCTGTAATTCTCGCACGCGTTGATCGGCAAGGAATTGTTCGGTGGCGAGCTTTTCTTCCCCTTGAAAGGGACGGGTAATCAGCCCGTACAGTTCAAGAATCGCCGACCCCCGGTAGGCGCGAATATACCAAGCTCCCGCGAGAGCTAAAGCGATCAGGACTAGGCGGATTCCTTGCCGTGTCCATTTCCGTCGTGCTGAATACATGATGGTTTCCCGGAGTGATGAGAGGGCGGAAGGCGGGAGCCAAGGGGAAGGGGGAAAGGGGAGGGGGGAAAGGGAAGGGGATTTTTCCCTTGATCCGAAAAACGCCCCCATCGTCCTATCTCCCGACCCCTGACCCCCCAAATCCTGGCCTCTACGGATTCGAGACTACTAGAAGCTTCTCGTTGTTTCATTGACGATCCGCTCGAATAGTTTGGGATTTTTCAAGACCTCGCCGGTTCCTTTGACCACGCATCGTAGGGGATCGTCGGCGATATGGGTGACGATCCCGGTCTCGTGACCGATCAGGTCGTCGAATCCCCGAAGGAGCGCGCCGCCTCCCGCGAGCATGATCCCCCGATCGATAATATCGGCGGCCAGTTCCGGGGGGGTTTTCTCTAAAGTGCGTTTGACGGCATCGACGATCACCGATAGGGGGTCGGCCATGCTCTCGCGCACTTCCTCGGCGGTAAGCGTGACGGTACGGGGTAAACCGGAAATTAGATGTAGCCCGCGCACTTCCATCGGGGGGAGTTCCGCGCCGGAGATCGGGTAGGCGGAACCGAGTTGGAACTTGATATCCTCGGCGGTACGCTCGCCGATGACCAGATTATGCACTTTTTTCAGGTATCCGGCGATCGCTTCGGTTAACTCGTCCCCGGCGACCCGGACGGATTCGCTCAGTACCGTCCCGTCCAGACTGAGAATCGCCACTTCCGTCGTACCGCCCCCGACATCGAGGATCATGTTTCCCGTGGCCTCCCCGACCGGTAAACCGGCTCCCAGGGCGGCGGCGACCGGTTCATCGATCAGACCGACCTCTCTGGCTCCCGCGTTTCTGGCGGCCTCGACGACGGCGCGCCGTTCGACCCCCGTGATGCCGCTCGGAACGCCGATGACCATGCGAGGATTGCCGATCGATCCCTCTAGCGCCCGTTTGATAAACTCTTCTAACATGAGCGCGGTGCTGTCAAAATCGGCGATCACACCGTCGCGCAGGGGACGGATGGCGGTAACGTGACCGGGGGTGCGTCCGAGCATTTTCCGCGCTTCCTCACCGACGGCGATCGGGTTTTTGTCTTTATCGATCGCCACTACCGACGGCTCTTCTAATACGACTCCCTTCCCGGACACGTAAACCAGGGTGTTGGCGGTTCCCAAGTCTATACCCACGTCTCTAGATAAGGATAGACCTAGACCTTTAAAAAAACCCACTTGTGGTAACTCCTGCTTTTATAAAAAGTTTCTATAAGGATATGACCGGAATTGAATCGACTTGGATTCTATTACGATTTGTATATCCCAGTCTAGCCAATCTCCCGGTAAACACGGAACTCCGGAGCGGGAATCTCGATCGATCCCGTCGCCCGCGTTAGCTTTCGGGCTACAATAGACATACTCTTGTACTAAAATAAGGCGAACGGGCTATGACTTTAAACGTCGTGCATTTAGTGGGACGGGCGGGCCGCGATCCCGAGGTGAAGTATTTCGAGTCGGGAAAAGTTCTCTGTACCTTTACCCTGGCGGTGAATCGTCGATCGAAAAATAGCGATCAACCCGATTGGTTCGATCTGGAAATTTGGGGGAAAACCGCGGAAGTCGCCGCTAACTACGTCAAAAAAGGCGGTTTAGTCGGGATTAAAGGGCTATTAAAAATGGATACCTGGACGGATAAAAACACGGGTGCGAACCGCTCTAAACCGGTAATCCTGGTCGATCAACTGGATCTTCTCGGTTCTAAACGAGATAACGAGGCGAGTTCCGGCGGTTATAGCGGGGAATTTTAAAGTAGAGGTCGAAGATGGGGATGGGGGGATGGGAAAAAAGTGGTCAGCGATCGGCGGTCGGCTAGATGTATCTTTAGATAGTAGCCAAGGCGGAAAAACTCGCTCTCTGAAAGCTGATAGCTAAAAGCCTCCTGCCTCCTGCCTCCTGACTCCTGACTCCTGACTCCTGACTGATTATGAAACACGCCCTAGTACACGAGTGGTTAACCCCGCGGGCGACGGGGGGATCGGAATTGGTGGTCAAAGAGATCTTGCAGTGCGTGGAGGCGGATCTTTACGCGTTGATCGATTTCGAGTCCGCGAACCCGGATAGCTATCTCTACGGTCGATCGATCGGCACGACTTTTTTACAGAGCTTTCCCGGCGCGCGGGAGGGCGTACAGAAGTATTTACCCCTGTTACCCCTGGCGATCGAACAGTTAAATCTGGAAAATTACGACGTGATCCTCTCTTCCTCCCACTGTGTCGCCAAGGGAGTCATCACCCGCCCGGATCAGTTACATATCTGTTACTGTCATACCCCGATGCGCTACGCGTGGGATCTGACCTTCGATTATCTCGCCAGTAGTCGGGCGGGCCGGGGATTGCCGGGGATCGCCACCCGTTATCTCTTGCACCGTTTACGGCAGTGGGACGCGATTTCCTCTCACCGCGTCGATGCCTTTATCGCCAACTCCCGACACACGGCGCGGCGGATCTGGCGTTGTTACCGTCGTACCGCGAAAGTCATCTACCCGCCGGTACAGATCGATCGATTTCCCTACCTCGAAGAAAAAGAAGATTTCTTCCTCGTCGTCTCCCGGTTGGTGAGTTATAAAAAAGTCCCCCTGATCGTCGAGGCGTTTAACGAGTTAGGATTGCCCCTGGTGGTGATCGGGGACGGGCCGCAGATGGGGTTAATCCGGCAGATCGCCCGATCGAATATTCAAATTCTCGGCTCCGTCCCCGACGAGGTGGTGGAAAAATATATGTCGCGGGCGAAAGCTTTTGTCTACGCGGCTTGCGAGGATTTCGGCATCGCCCTGGTCGAGGCGCAGGCCTGCGGGACTCCCGTGATCGCTTTTGGTTCCGGAGGCGCTTTAGAAACTGTCCGCGATAGCCGTCACGACCCTCGGAACGGAACCGGATTATTCTTCGCTCAACAGACCCCGACAGCGATCCGCGAGGCGATCGAGGGTTTCCTCGATCGGGCCCGCGACATCCATCCGATGAATTGCCGATTGCAAGCCATGAAATTTACCCCTAAAATCTTTAGAAAGTCCTATTCGTTGTTTCTGGAAGATTGCCGGGGGACACGGTTAGAAAAATTTCGATTTTTGTGACCGGGATTGCTCTCGTTTAGGTCTTCTGGTTCTATGATGGGGACAGTGTGGTGTGTGTGATGTGAAGGAGTAAGATGACTGCTAACAGCCAACTTATCTCCGTCAAGGCTGTACAGGCTTTGATGAAACGGGGGGTAAAGCCCTCGATCGCCGGTAGACGGCATCAAAGATCCGCGTGGACAGCTTTAGACGGCGACTCGTTTAAACGATTGTTCGATATTTGTTTCTCCCTGTTCGTGCTAGTTTTCTTTTCCCCGCTCTATCTGTTCCTCGCTCTAGCGATCGCCATTAGCTCCCCCGGACCGATCTTCTTCGTGCAGGAACGAGTCGGCAAGAACTTCAAACGCTTTGACTGCATCAAGTTCCGGACGATGGTGACGAACGCGGACGAGGTACTCGCCTCGATCATGGCCGACTCTCCCCAACTGCGAGCGGAATTCGAGGATAATTTCAAACTCAAGGATGACCCCAGAGTTACCTGGATCGGCAAGTTCCTACGTTTAACCAGCTTAGACGAGTTCCCGCAGTTCTGGAATGTTCTCAAGGGAGATATGAGCGTTGTCGGCCCTCGTCCTCTGGTTCCAGAAGAATTACACAAGTACGGCAATCGCATCGACAAGGTATTAACCATCCGTCCCGGTCTCACCGGTCTCTGGCAGGTGTCGGGACGCAACGATATCCCCTATCCCCTCCGGGTACAGATGGACGTGTACTACGTCAATTCCCGAAACTGCTTGACCGATCTGCTGGTGGTTCTCAAAACCATCGGCGTTGTCATTTTCCCGAAAAATAACGGGGCTTATTAAAGTTTGTAAAAAAACAATTGACAAAAAGGGGAAGAGGTGTTATTGGACTCTCTTCCCCTTTTTCGATCGATCTCTTGCCGGGACAGGAGGCAGTAGGAAAGGGTAAAGAATGAAAGATCGCCTTTTCCCTTTTCCTTTTCCCCAAAAACTCCCTATCTTCCCATCTCCCTATCTCTTCTCCAGACGATCGCTCTACCGGATAGCGTCTGGAAATAGAGGCCGCCGACGGTAATCCAAAAGATCCCGTAGGCGATCGCCTGCACGAAATAGAGTCTCTGGGTATAACCGAAAAGAGTGGCGAGAATAATGCCCGGAAAGCGATCGTCCGGCAGGATCTTACTGGTATTCCAGATCATCGGCCCGAGAATGCAATCTCGATCGAGGGGTTTGGCGAAACGCTCGTAAAAGAAACAGAGGGATTCCGAGGCCCGATCGAGTTTGGAGAGGGTTCCGATCGCCGTGTCGAAATGGCCTAACGCCGTTACCACCAATCCCGCGACGATTAATAACAGCAGTAAACCCATTACTTTAAAAAACAGGCGGATATCGAGTTTTATCCCCCATTTAAACAGCAGAACCCCGATGCCCGCGGAAACGGCGATCCCGGCGATCGCCCCGAGCGCGGGAATCAATCCCTGGCCGAATTTGGCGGCGATAAATAAAACCGACTCGAAACCCTCCCGCACCACGGCGAGAAACACGAGGAGGAACACGCCCCAACCCTCGCCGTACTTGCCGTCAAAAACCGCCCCCAGTCTTCCCTCTACCTGTTGTCGCATCTGTCGCGCGTGACGCGTCATCCAGACGAGCATCCAACTGAGCATGGCGATCGCCAGAACGCTGAACGTTCCCTCTAACAAGGGTTCGATCGCCGGGGCGTATTTCTGGCCGGCCGCGGGGAGCGTTTGAATTAACCAACTGAAGAAAACGCCGATCGAGGCACTAGCGAGGATACCGACGGCGATCCCCGCGTATACCCACCGATTCGCGCTCGTTCGTCCCGCTTTTTTCAGGTAGGCGAGGACGATTCCCACCACGAGGGCGGCTTCCACTCCCTCGCGCAGGGTGATGATAAAGGTCGGTAAGGCAGAACTGTAGTCCATCAGGATTTCTTGGTGAGCGCGGTACTGGATTTCTCGATCGCCTTAATCAGTCCCGTTACCTGTTCGGGGGTTTTCACGGGAGTGGCGGGCGGTTCCACGGAAGGCCAGGCGGTTTTTAACTCCGTCAGGGTTTTCTCGATTTCTTTCGCGGCGGACGGATCTCGTTTCTCTATCTCCGGGGCGATGTTTTTGTAGAGTTCTTCGGCGTAGAGAACGAAACCGCGGGAATCCTGATACTCGATCGCGGCGGAGATTTTCCCGTTGGCGATCGAGGCGGTATATTCGGAATTGGCGGTATCGAGGAGTCCGTTAATTACCTGGAGGATAAATTTCGGGTCGCGACGCTGGCTGTCGGGTAGGGCGGCGATCGCGGTATCGATGGCGCTCAGGGAACCGGTAAATTCGGTATTCACTTTCCCGCTATCTTTCGCGCCGGCTTTGACCAGATCTTGCAGGGAGATCAGGGTCGTTTTAAAGTCCTTCACGCCGCGTTCCCCGAGTTGATCCTCGACATCGGCGTAAATTTCCTCGACGGGATGACCGATATGGGGTTCGGCCTCGCTCGGTTTTTTCAGCGCTAACAGTTCTTTGGCGACGATGAGATGACCTTTCATCAGGCCGAGTTTGGTCATGTAGTCCACGTCCTTGGCCTCGCCCTCTAACACCACCTCCTCGATCGTTACCATGTCTTTAATGCGATCGAATTGCTCTTGACTGAGAACGTTTTTCGAGACCAGTTCCTCGGTGCTACCGTAGGGGCGGCTGGCTTGAATCTGGTTAGAGAGCGCGGGAATCCCGAGTTTTGCCTCTAATTTGTCCAATTCGGAAAGAATAGCGTTATTAATATTGATTTTCTGCCCGTGGTTATGGCCGGCGGTCTCGGAAGCCGTGGCCGTCGGGGACGGGATCGACGTGGTTTGACCGGTGGGGCCGGAACTACAGGCGTTCAGGAGGACGAGACCGGCCGAAGCCGTCATCGCCCAGAAACGACGGGATACGCTCATGATTTTCTCGCGCTCGGTCATGTTCGAGGGATGGAAATGGTTACGACAGATGTAACCCTATAGTCTACTACGATAAAGAAATTATTGAGAAATAGTTTCAATATTTATCTATTTTTTAGATTCTCGATCGATCGGATGCCTCTCACGCGATTCGTTTTTGCCAGTTTAAAAACCTCAAAAGCCGAGATCGTAGAGGATAAATCGGATTTTTTCACAATTTTTACCAAAAATATTCTTCCTCCTGCCTCCTGCCTCCTGCCTCCTGCCTCTTGCCTCCTGCCTCCTGACTCCTCCTAGGCGTTGTCGAGGACGTTGAAAATTCCCATACAACCGGCCTCGGCGATCGTGTCCTGATGGGGGTGGAACATATATTTTCCGGCGTGGGAAAAGGCGAACTCTAGGATATGTCTCTCGGCGGTTCCCATCGTGATCACGTCGCTGGTGTAAGCGGGGGTGAGGGTCATCCCGGTGGGGTAAACTTGGAAGAAATTGGCGTGGAGATGAAAGGTGAGCGCGGGATCGTACTCGACCATATTTAGCAGGTAGAGGCGAACTAATCGGTCTTTTTGGAGGGAAATCGGGTGATCCATGTAGTAATTCGGGAGACCGTTAAACGCGTAGAGTTCGTTTTTTCGATCCTCGTTGGTATCGTAGCCCGCCATGATTAAAACCATTTCATCGGCCGGGGGACGGGGACTCGGGGGATCGATGATAAACATCCCGTAGAGTCCCTTATTTATGTGTCGGCTGATGGGCGAGACGTGGCAATGGTAAACGTGGACACCGTAGGGGAGCGCGTCGAATTCGTAGATGAAGACGCTGTTATTCCGGACGGGTTTTACGCCATCCATCGCCGATTCGTGGACCCCGTGGAAGTGGAGGGAATGGGCGTGGCCGGCGCGATTGTAGAAGATGACGCGGATTCGATCGCCCTCGGTAGCGCGGAAGGTGGGGCCGGGAACGCGACCGTTGAGGTTCCAACTGACGAAAGAAACGGCTTTATTGAGGTGTAGGGTAGAAGTGGTCGCCTCGACGCGGAATTCCCGGATCGTTTTTCCGTTTTCCTGTTTTACGGTTCCGTAGTCGAAATCGCGGAGGAAAAAGAGGGGATCGGCGGGGTCGCGGGTCGCGGGTTCGGTGGAAACGGGAAGGGAGGGGGTCGGGTTCGATCGATGGAGTTTCTGCCATGCCAGGGCCGTCGCGCCGATTCCCAGACCCGTCGCTAGGGAGAGTTGGAGAAAATGACGGCGATCGAGCGATCGGGGGGAAGATTTTTCACCGGTCATGCCAGAAGAGCGAGCTATAGGAACTCGGATTATAGATAACTATTCTCAATTATAGAGAAAACTCCGTTTCCGGTGAAAACCGTTTCTAACGAAAACGGGATCTGACCAGGCCAGATCCCGTTTTATTGAATGCGATTGTAATTACCGGAAACCGACGGGTTACAAATTTTCCTTTTTAACCGGTCATCGGTCAGCCTATCGCTCTTAAATAGTAGTTAGGGCTAAAAAAATCGCGTCGGGGGACGGGAGTAGAGCGCGGGAGATGAGGGGGATGAGGAAGATTATAAAGATAATTATTCTCCTGCCTCCTGACTCCTGACTCCTGACTCCTGACTCCTGACTCCTCTATTTGTCCGCGTTTTGACGGTACCACTCGATCGTCTGTCGTAGTCCGTCTTTAAACTCCGTCGCGGCCGTGAAACCGAATTTCTCGCGCGCGCGGGTGGTATCGAGACAGCGCCGGGGTTGTCCGTTGGGTTTATCGGTTTCCCAGACGATCTCTCCCTCGAATGCCATCAGATCGCAGATTAACTCCACGAGGTCTTTGATCGAGATCTCGTAGTTGGTGCCGAGGTTGACCGGTTCCGATTCATTGTAGAACTGGCTGGCCATGACGATACCTCGCGCCGCGTCCGTGGAGTAGAGGAATTCGCGGGTGGGGCTACCGTCACCCCAGACGGGAAGCTGTTTATCTCCCCGTTGTTGGGCCTCGTACACCTTGCGGATCAGCGCCGGGATAACGTGAGAACTGCCGGGGTCGAAATTATCTTCCGGGCCGTACAGGTTCACGGGTAGGAGGTAGATGCCGTTAAACCCGTACTGTTGTCGGTAGGATTGCAATTGTACGAGTAGGGCTTTTTTGGCGACACCGTAGGGCGCGTTGGTTTCTTCGGGGTAGCCTTCCCAGAGGTCATCCTCTTTAAAGGGAACGGGGGTAAATTTGGGGTAGGCGCAGATCGTCCCGACACAGACGAATTTTTTCACCCCCGCGAGATAGGAGGCGTGAATTAACTGCGTTCCCATCATCAGGTTGTCGTAGAACAATTCGGCGGGTTTTTCCCGATTCAGGCCGATACCGCCGACGTGGGCGGCCAGATGGACGATTAAATCCTGTTGATCGGCCAATCGTTGACAGTTTTCCCAAACCCGGAGATCGCAATCGCGCGATCGGGGGATGGTGATTTTATCGGGATTCGCCCCGGCCTCGATCAGTTGTTCGACTACCTGACGACCGAGAAAACCCGCGCCCCCGGTGACGACAATACGTTGCGCGCTTAGATCCGACATGATTGATTCCCTCTTAGTCCACCGTTAACATAGTACGGTTACGAATGTACGCCATATCTTTTAATAGTTGGTCGCTCACTCCCCCGTTCTGATTATGAATTCCGAGAGCGGCGAGGTCGGCATCTACCATGAGATGGACTAACTGCTCGAAGGTGACGGAGGGTTCCCAGCCTAATTTCTGGCGGGCTTTGGTGGAGTCACCGATGAGCAGATCGACTTCGGCGGGACGGAGATAGCGTTCGTCGAATTCTACATAATCTTTCCAGTCGAGATTGGCGTATTGGAAGGAGATATCGAGGAATTCGCGGATCGAGTAGGTTTCGTTGGTGGCGACGACGTAATCGTCGGGTTCGTCTTGCTGGAGCATTAACCACATGGCGCGCACGTAGTCTTTGGCGTAACCCCAGTCGCGTTTGGAGTCGAGATTACCGAGGTAGAGTTTTTTCTGTTGGCCGGCGACGATGCGGGCGAGGGCGCGGGTGATCTTGCGGGTGACGAAGGTTTCGCCCCGGCGAGGCGATTCGTGGTTGAAGAGAATGCCGTTACAGGCGAAGAGTCCGTAGGATTCGCGATAGTTGATCGTTTGCCAGTGGGCGTAAACTTTGGCGCAGGCGTAGGGACTGCGGGGGTAGAAGGGGGTGGTTTCTTTCTGGGGGACTTCCTGGACTTTGCCGAACATTTCCGAGGAACCGGCTTGATAGAACCGGACTTCGATGCCGGTTCTCTGTTGGTAGTCGCGCACGGCTTCGAGGATTCTGAGCGCGCCCATGCCTACCGCGTCCGCGGTGTATTCGGGGGAGTCGAAGCTGACGCGAACGTGGGATTGCGCGCCGAGGTTGTAGATCTCGATCGGTTGTACCTGTTCGAGAATGCGCCGTAGGGTGGTTCCGTCGGTGAGATCGCCGTAGTGAAGGAAGAGCTTCGCGCCGCTCTGGTGGGGATCGATATAGATATGGTCGATGCGATCGGTGTTAAAGGTAGAGGTGCGTCGGATGATGCCGTGAACTTCGTATCCTTTTTCTAGTAATAGCTCGCTAAGATAAGAGCCGTCTTGGCCGGTGATCCCGGTAATCAGGGCGCGCTTGGGTTGTGTCATAAGGAATATACCTACGGTTTGGTGAACCTTGAGAAAAAATTTATTTTCTACTGTCGTGTTGCTTATACCATACTTTACTCGATAAGCACAATAGCGACGGCAACGGGGGCGCGTCGATCGAGTTGTTCGGGTTTCCGTCGATCGGGCCGGCCGTCTTTTTTTTTAATCGGGTAGAATGCGAGAGCGATAGTGAGGATCTAGTAATGACGGTAACGGGTCAACGACTGGCGATCGGACAATTGCGTAAAGTCCATCATATCGCCTTTAACGTTAAAGATATGAACGCTTCCCGCTATTTCTACGGGGAGATCTTGGGTTTGCGCGAGTTGGTCGGGGAGGAGGTTCCCTCGACGCTGAAAGCTTTGGTAGCGGCGGGGAAGGTGGCCAATTTCGTGACCCCGGACGGGACGGTAATCGATCTTTTCTGGGAACCGGATCTCTATCCCCCGGCGGATGACCCGGAAAAAGCTTTCACCCGCGCCAATCATCTAGCTTTCGATATCGCGTCGGAATCGTTCGATACGGCGGTTGAAGTGTTAAAAAGTAACGGGATCGCGATCGCCGACGGCCCGGTGTCGCGTCCCACGGGCCGGGGCGTGTATTTCTACGATCCGGACGGGTTTATCATCGAGATCCGGTGCGATCCATAAGACCTCTAGCGGAATTTAAAAATTGTCGCGTGGTTAGGGAGTCAGGAGTCAGGAGGCAGGAGTCAGGAGTCAGGAGGGAAAATAACGATTTATCTTGTATAGTTCTAGTTTTTGAAGTTTTTAGACTCTCGAAAACGAATTGTGCGGGAGTTTTCTACCCTCTAGCCGTTTGCCACTGTCTAGCCAGAGAAACCAGCAGTAGGGCGATCGCCAAAATGATCGCCCCGCCCGCGATAATGGGAATAGCGGAATGTTTCACGGCGATCGCCACGAACGCCCACACGAACACCCCCGCGTACACGACATCCCCTCGCGCGACAACCGCGTACATCGCCAGCATCGCCGCGATAACCAGCATAATCACCGTCCAAACGCTCGCGTCGATCCCGAATCCGTTCCACCCGATCGAATATAATCCGGAAGCCACGTTCACGATCGTCGCGACGCTAATCCATCCGAGATAGAGACTCACGGGGGAATTTATCAACCAACGTTGCCGCGAATCGACTCTCTCGCGGGCGATATCGAGACGGAGATAGAGAGAGATTAACGAAACCAGAATCCCCAACATGGCGAGGATGGAGAGGATATAAAAACCGTATTGAAAGAGATAAACCCAAATAATCTGCAAGATACTGGCGATCGCTAACCAGTATCCCATCCGACGGAAGCGAGTTTTGTTATTCGGTAGAGCTTGGTAAATGCCTAGCGCGAATAAACCGAGATAAATTAAGCCCCAAATGGCGAAAGCGTAGTTCGCGGGGATAATTAACACGTTTTGAAAGACGGTATTCGAGATTTCCCCGATATTCCTCCCGGTGGGGGGACGGATATTCGTGAGAACGTTGGTGAAAAAAGCGGCGAGAATCCCCAGTAGATTCGCGAGTTGTCGGAGAAGATCTCGATCGAGAGTCATGATCTATTCAAACAGGGAGAACATCATCTCGCCTTCCGCGACCTTTTGCCCGTCCACAACTGCCGATCCCTGCATTTTGGCGATCCGGTTCATCTTAAAGGATAACAATTCCACCGTCATGATCAACTGATCCCCCGGAACGACCGGACGACGGAAACGGGTTTTATCGATACCCGCGAAGGCGAAAAATTTTCCTTTCATCCCCGGTAGTTGCGTTAGGATGATCCCGCCTACCTGGGCCATCGATTCGACGATCAACACTCCCGGCATCAGGGGAAGATTGGGGATATGGCCGGGGAAAAAGGGTTCGTTAATCGTAACGTTTTTCAATCCCACCGCGCTTTTTCCGGGAACGTAATCGATAATCCGATCGACCAGCGCGAAGGGATAGCGATGGGGTAGAAGTTCGCGAATTTCCTCGACGTTGAAAACGGTTTTGTTCGGTTGTTCCCGTTCGATCGGGGTTTCGGTGGCGGTGGTCATGAAAGTGAAGGGTTAACGAGTTCGATCGGTCATTATCCCACAGTTTCGCGGCGCGCGGGGTTTTTGCCGTATCGTAGCCTTCGCGACCTTCCGGGGAGAGAGGATGATCGATGATGGGGAAATGATCTTCTGCATTCTCCTCAGATCGATCTCGGGGGAAGTCAAGAGCGTTTTTATGCAACAACAGGATTGGATGGTCGGTGATGACGGGGTGTGTCTACCTTGCAAATCGCCGCGACAGTGGGATTTAATCACGGAAACGGAGAATTATCGCTTCCATCGTTTCCTGACCGATATCGAGGATGTGGTCGTTAAAGCGGAGAGCGAGGGGCGATCGGAAACGGAGTTTCTGCCCGATCTACGGCGTTTGGTGCGGAAATTGCTATTAAATTGTCATTGGGTTTCGGGAAAACTGGCCGATCCGGACGAGCGATCGGGATACTCGTTTTTAATGTTATACGATGAACCGGGATTACCGATCACGATTCAAACCGAGGTAACACTTCCGGGACACGAAACCCCGATTCACAATCACGGGACATGGGGCATTATCGCGACGGTTAAAGGTCAACAGAAACATACTTTCTGGAAACGCGTTCCGACCGCGGAATTCCCGGGCAAAATCGAAGCGATCGGCGATCGAATTTTACAGGCGGACGATATTATTAGTTTTACCACGGACGCGATCCATCGGGTGGAAGCGGTCGCCAGTGGCGCGCTTTCAGCGAGCGGCGATGAACCCTCGATCACGCTCAATCTCTACGGCGATACGTTCGGTTTCAAACGCTTTCAATTCGATGCCGTCACCCATCAAGCGGTGAATTTCTAATCGGTTCGATCGAGTTTTTTCTCGATTCTTTTACCCGTTCCCTTCGGGCGATCGGGAAAACAGAACTTTCGGAGATGTCTAGCCGAAAATTAACAACTCGTTTATTGTCAAGACATTTTTTATAAACTGTAATATTTTCGAGAATTAAACCTATACACGGGAAGCTATTAAGGGTGCAAGCCTCGCGCCCCTACTGGTAAATTGTTGGTATCCGGTCATCGGGTCGATCGCCAGCGAATCGAGCTATAATAGTGATCGTAACCCGCGAAACCGCCGCTTTCGAGCCAGAGCGCCATGTCAGATCTCGAACTCCTCCGCCATCTAGAAGAAGTTATCGGTAGACAGTTAACAGAAGTTCCCGAGGAAAGATTTCATATTCCTCCTCGGTACAGTTTGGAAGGGGTAAATGCCTACGCGCTATCTGGTGACGGGAACGTAATCGGCTTATATTTCCGATATAATATTGGTGGATTTCGCTTAAAAATCTCTGATATATGCCGCTTCAAAAATCTCGTCTACCTATATTTAATCGATGTAAAGTTACGAAATTTTGTTGTTCTCGAAAAACTAAAAAACTTACAATCCCTCGTATTAGTAGGTGTCGGGTTAACCGATATGTCCTTCACGGGAGAACTCACCGCCCTCACCTCGCTCGATTTAAGCCACAACGAAATAACGGCTATCAGGGGATTAGAAAATCTTACCGCCCTCACCTCGCTCGATTTAAGTTACAACGGAATAACGGCCATCAGGGGATTAGAAAATCTTACCGCCCTCACCTCGCTCGATTTAAG